>CALWAR010000108.1 GCA_944375765.1 uncultured Mediterraneibacter sp.
AAAACAGGAAGTAATCGCAATCTGCTGACCGAAACTTTAAAGGGGATGGGAGACGGCTACGTACTGATGCTGTCCGGTGAGTTCATGGAGAGCCTTGGCGCTGACGAGGAGGCATACCGTTCCAAAGCACAGGCGGTTCTGGATGCTGTAAAACGTCTGGGCAGCTATAAGAACGGAGCAGCAGTGTGGATGGGAGAGGACGCGGCTGCATTTCTGATAAGACAGCCGGATCAAAAGACAGACAATGTAAACTGGATAAAAGAATGGAGTCAGCGTCAGGAGAAACATCTGTCAGATATGCTCCCGTCGCCGTCGGAGCAGGAACTGATAAAATCCAGAGCGCTGAGTTCCGCGTATTATCAGACGGCAACAGCATACTCACGGCTTGCCAGAGCGAAAACGAAGACAGCCGCCCAGTCTGTTGTGACAGAGATCAGACAGAGCATCAGCAGTCTGAAACTGGTCGCTGCCTATGGGGACGATAAATTACGGTTAAAGGCCAAAAAAGCGCAGAAAGCCTTGGAAAAACTGTTGTTGCGCGCCGACAGGAAGCTTCAGCGGTTTGACGAAGAAAGACTTACAGATATCAGAAGAAAGCGGGCGCAGGAGAACGAACAGAAAGAGAAAGAAATGCAGGCGGAGCTGGAGCTTAAACGGCGGAAGACATCGCGCGCAACAGGAGACGGCGCTATCCTGACAGAAGGACGCCTGAATAATGTAAATATCCCGGGACATCGGAACTGGCTTGAAGAACAGCGGCTGAAAAAGCAGTACAAAGACACTTCTTATGACTGGATGACATATGCTCCGGTCAATCCGACGATGGCGACGGACATCATAGCGTCGGCCGAAGTTCTTGTCGGTGATATGGCATTGCCGGAGGGATTCCAGGTCGCAGAAGTGGTTACTTTCTGAATCTGGCTTTTCCCGTGCCGGAATATAGCGTCGGTGTACAAGGAGCAATATTGACTGAAAAACGCAGAACATTTATAATCATCTCAGTAGCCCGGCAGGCCCCGAATGCTTGCCGGGCGTTTTTTTATACATGGAAAACCGGCCGGCGGGCCGCAGAAGGTGAAACGGAGGAATTGTTTTTCCGGGATACTCTGTGTATAATAGGATGTATCCAAAAAAGAGAAATGGAGGAGATGTAAGATGGCATTTGTGGAAACGGATATCTCAACGCTTAAGTTCAACCCGTTTGATAAGATCAGCAGACAGTGGATGCTCGTCACAGCGGGGGAGCGGTCCCGTTCCAATACGATGACGGCAAGCTGGGGAGGCGTCGGGATCATGTGGGGCAAGCCGGTTGCGACGGTCTATATCCGTCCCCAGAGATATACGAAAAAATTCATAGACGAAAGTGAGTATTTCACCTTGTCTTTTCTGCCGGAGGAATACCGCAAGGCGCTCAGCGTGTGCGGCAGGGTATCCGGCCGGGACGTCCCGGATAAATGGCGGGAAGCAGGCCTGCATCCGGTTGAGATCGGAGAGACGACGGGTGTGGAGGAAGCAGACGAAATCTTCGTGTGCAGAAAGCTCTATGCGCAGGAGATGCTTCCGGACTGTTTTATCGACGATGAATGTGATACGAAGTGGTATCCGGATAAAGATTATCACACGATGTATATCGCAGAGATCGTGAAAGTCATAAATAAGATCAACAAGGAGAAATAAGACATGGTACATCATATCGTAATGTGGAAATTCAGGCCGGAGATCGAAGAAGCCAGGAAACCGGAGATCAAAGCCGCTATGAAAGAAAACCTGACCGCTCTGGTGGGGAAAGTTCCGGGACTTCTCACAGCGGAATTTGTCGGGGAACCGCTCTCATCGGGCACTCATGATATCGCACTTGTAACAACACTTGAGAAAGCGTCGGATATCGCAGTCTACGCAGAGCATCCGGAACATGTAAAAGCGGCGGACACTTATGTGCGTCCCTATGTGACAGACAGAGCGTGTCTGGATTATGAGGAAATGTCATAATAAAGAATTAAGGAATAGGACACTGCATGCCACACATATATTTGCTGTAAAAGGCGTATGTGTGGCATTTCTATGGAAAAAGAACAGCTCAGGGAGCGTCTGGCATCGGCTGCGGGTATGCCAAAGGATGTGACTATGAAAGCCGCGGTAATCACCGTGCTCGGGAACTTCGAGGCGTGTATCGAGAACTACCGGGGGATTACAGAATATACAGAATGTCTTATCCGTATCCAGACTAAAGGAGGACAGATACGTTTCACAGGCAGGCATCTGCAGGTGGAATATTACACGAACGATGAGATGAAGATCACCGGCAGGATAGAAACTATCGAATTCACTCACAAGGAGGGGAGAGAATGATACGGTCGTTCATCCGCTATCTCAGGGGGTATGTTAAGATCAGGGCGGAAGGCTTTTCCCCGGAGCGTTTTCTGAATATATGCTCCAGCCATCAGATCCTGATCTGGGGCCTCAGACCTGTCCCGAAAGGGTACGAGATGTACATGTCTGTCCGCGATTTCAGGCGTCTGAAGCCAATTGCGAAAAAGACGCGCACAAAGATCGTCCTCGATGGCAGATATGGATTCCCGTTCTTTTTATTCCGATACCGGAAGAGGAGAGTCTTTTTTATCGGCGCGTTTCTGTGCGTCGCACTGCTAAAGGCATATTCGCTGTTCATATGGGATATACATTTTGAAGGGAACGACAGGTGGCCGGACGAGACGCTCTCCGAATATCTGAGAAGCGAGGGGGTATCCCCGCTTATGCTAAAGAGCGCGGTTGACTGTCCGGGTATTGTAAAAAGCATCAGAAAAGAATATAATGATATCGTTTGGGTGTCCGCGTCTGTAGACGGAAGCCGTCTGAAGATACAGATAAAGGAAAACGAAGACGTACTTCTCGGGGAAGACGCTGAAGTGTCGGAAAAGAAAACTCCCACTGACCTGATCGCATCGTCCGACGGCGTTATCACGAGCATTGTGACGCGCTCCGGAGTTCCCCAGGTCCATGTGGGAGACCGTGTGGAAAAAGGAGACATCCTCGTCCTTGGACGGGTAGATGTAGCAGACGACAGCGGGGAAGTTACAGGATACCAGTACCAGAGATCGGACGCGGACATTTTTGCGGACACGACGCTGGAATACCGGGACGAGATGTCCCTGACATATGAGGAGAAAGTGTACGACGGCAAGAAGAAATACGAGCCGTATATACGGCTGGGGAAATTTACGATATCCGTCGGAAGCATTTCTAATAAATATGAGCACAGCGAGATCCTTTCAAAAGAAAGGCAGTTGAAAGCCGGAGAGAATTTCTACCTGCCGGTCTCTCTTGGGATAAAGACGGCGAGATCTTATGCACTTGAGGAGAAAACATACTCGCAGGACAGGACAAGAGAACTTCTGAGCAGGAATTTCAGGAGGTTTTGCGATGATTTGGCTGAAAAAGGTATTCACATCAGGGAAAATGATGTTAAAATACATCTGTATGCAGATTCTGCCGTGGCCTCGGGAACGCTTTTCCTGAATGAGAGGATCACAGAGGAAGCTGATACAGAAATATTGACGATCGAAAGGAAAGAAACGGATGAGTCTGTCGGAACTGATGATTGACATACCGGCTGAACATGAGGCGAATGTGTTCGGACAGTTTGACACATATGTGAAGAAACTGGAGCGTACGTTTCATGTCACCCTGATCGCAAGGGACGGAAATACGAAAGTAGTAGGGGAGAACGCATCGGCGCAGAAAGCGGTGCGTGTCCTTGAGCAGCTCCTTGAACTTTCAAGGAGAGGCAATACGATCACAGAGCAGAATGTAGACTATGCGATCTCGCTCGTGTTTGAGGACCAGGAAGAGGGGATCGTGGAGATCGATAAAGAGATGATCTGCCACACCCTCCAGGGAAAGCCGATCAAGCCGAAAACACTGGGACAGAAGAAATATGTGGACGCCATAAGAAAAGATATGGTAACGTTCGGTCTCGGCCCTGCGGGAACGGGAAAGACATATCTCGCCATGGCAATGGCGATCACAGCTTTTAAGCGGAACGAAGTGGGCCGGATCATCCTGACGCGTCCTGCTATTGAGGCGGGGGAGAAGCTGGGATTTCTTCCCGGGGATCTCCAGAGCAAGATCGATCCTTATCTTCGCCCGCTCTATGATGCTCTGTACGAGATCATGGGGGCGGACAGCTTTATCAGAAATTCAGAGAAAGGGCTTATCGAGGTCGCACCCCTGGCATATATGAGAGGCCGTACGCTGGACAATGCTTTCATCATCCTGGATGAGGCGCAGAACACGACTCCGGCTCAGATGAAAATGTTCCTGACGCGTATCGGATTTGGCTCCAAGGTCGTCATAACAGGAGACTCGACGCAGAAAGACCTGCCGTCAGGCGCTGTATCCGGCCTTGATGTGGCGGTCAGGGTCGTAAAAGACCTCGAGGGGATCAGCATCTGTACGCTTACGAGCAGGGATGTGGTACGTCACCCTCTTGTACAGAAGATCGTAAAAGCATACGAAGAGTATGAGAAGAAGAGTGTGGGGCGCACAAAGGAGAACAGCAGGAGGAAAAGATCATGAGCCTGTATATCGAAACGGACGGGGAGACGCCGCTCCCTTTTGATGCAGAGCAGGTCGCATCCCTTGTGACAGAATCGGTACTTGAATATATCGGATGCCCGTATGAGGCAGAGGTCTGTCTGCTCCTTACCCATGACGGCCAGATACGGGAGATGAACCGGGAGCACCGCGGCATTGACCGCGCCACAGATGTGCTCTCTTTTCCTCTGTTGGAGTTTGAACGTCCGGGAGATCTCTCAGGGATCAGCGAGGAGACGGGGAATGCGTTTCATCCTGAGACCGGAGAGCTGATGCTCGGGGATATCGTGATCTCTGTCGACAGGGTGCTGGCACAGGCAGAAGAATACGGGCACTCTCCGAAACGGGAGTATGCTTTCCTCATCGCTCACAGTATGCTCCATCTTTTCGGATATGACCATATGGAAGAGGACGAGCGGGAAGTAATGGAGCAGAAACAGAGAGACATCATGGAGAAGATCAATATTCTGCGGCAGGATGCCTGATACGTTACAAGGAGGACTTACATGTCTGATACACCAAGAAACAGAAAAAGGAAAGTCAGAGGGGACGACTATATAGTGCAGGGCTCGATCCTCGCAGCGGCAGTGGTCATAACGAAAGTGATCGGAGTCGTCTACAGGATCCCTCTGACGAATCTTCTGGGAGATGAAGGCAATGGTTTCTACGGATACGCGTATCAGGTATATGCTTTTGCTCTTATGATATCATCTCTGAGCCTGCCGACTGCAGTGTCCAAACTGGTGTCTGCCCGGATGGCAGTAGGACAGAAGAGAAATGCTTTCCGCGCGTTCCTCTGCGCCCTCCTGTTTGCCGTCACAGTGGGGTTTGCCGTAGCTCTCGTGATCTTTCTGGGAGCGGGAGCGATCTCAGAGCACATGATGAAAGCCCCCTTAAGCGTGTACGCGCTGCGCGTGCTGGCTCCGGGCCTGTTCATCGTGGCTGTGATGGCAGTGCTGCGGGGATATTTCCAGGGACTGGGCACGATGATGCCGACAGCGGTCTCTCAGGTTATCGAACAGTTTTTCAACGCTATCGTAAGTATTATCGGAGCCGGAGTTCTGTTTGATATCGGGACACGCATCGGTGAGGAGAAAGGCGAAGAACTTCTGGGGCCTGCTTACGGAGCTGCCGGCGGTACGCTGGGAACAGTGGTAGGAGCGCTGACCGGTCTTCTGTTCCTCCTTTTTGTGCTGTGGATGTTCAAAGGCGGTATAAAACGGCAGTTGAGAAGAGACAGGTCGCGCAAGCGGGAATCCTATTCTCATCTGCTCAGAGCTCTTATTATGATCGCAGTACCGGTCATTTTCAGTACGGCGATCTATAACATCAATCAGATCATAGACCTGACGGTCTTCAACCACATCATGGATGCACAGGGGTATTCGGAACAGGAGTACATAGCTCTCCAGGGTATTTATACCGGAAAGTATGATCCGCTCATAAACGTTCCCATGTCCATACCGTATGCGATCAGCTCTTCTATCGTCCCGAGCCTCACTGCGGTCGTGATGGCAAAAGACAGAAAGAGGACGCACTACCAGATCGATCAGACGCTCCGGCTGACGACGATCATGACGATCCCGAGCTGCGTCGGATTTATTGTTCTGGCTTCTCCGCTCATGGTGCTGCTCTACAATGATCCCGGCGCAACGCCGGCGAACCTGCTCATGCTGGGCGCTGTCGTGATCGTCCTCTACGGATGGTCATCGATCACAAACTCGATCCTGCACGGACTCAATTATATGTCCAGTCCGGCCAAGAACGCAGCAGTGGCGCTTGCGGTACATCTTATCGCGTTTGTTCTCATGCTGACGGTGTTCAGGATGAATGTCTATGCGCTGGTGGGGAGCAATATCATATTCGCACTCATCATGTGTTTCCTGAACCAGAGGAAGATCAGGAAAGTATGCGGGTTCAGACTGGACATCGTGCGCATGTTCGGTAAACCTTTCCTTGCGGCTGCTGTAATGGGGATTGTTACATATCTTGTACATCGCGGCCTGGATATGCTGATCGGCGGCAGAGTGATACCGACAGTGACCGCGATCCTGGCGGCCATTGCCGTTTATGTCGTGCTGATCCTTAAGCTGGGCACACTCTCTGACAATGATATTCTCGCACTCCCGATGGGAGCCAGGATCCTGCGCATGTGCAGAAGACTGAGCCTGGTGCCTGCCGGGAGCCGGAAATAGGCATATGGAACGGAATAAAACTGAATAAAAATGGAAAAAAAGCCAATACTGTATGAAAAAGGATGTGGGAACTATGAGAACAAAATACATTATTGGCTTTTTTGCAGCATTTCTTATATTTGCACTGATTCTTTCCGCCGGCTATCAGATGACGTACAGACATGCGATAGAGCAGCAGTCTGCTCAGGAAGACGGCGCGGACGTAAAGAGTATCACAGCAGAGGGGGAAGCTGTGAAAGAGACAGATGAAAAAGAGACAGATGAAAAAGAGAAAGACGGCGGCTATTACCTGTGTGAACTGCAGGGGTTTGTCGTCGTCTATCTGAGCGACCGGGAGACCATATTTGAAATGACTGAGATACCGGTAACAGATCTGCCGCTGGAAGTACAGCACGAGATCGCCTCCGGAAAGTATGTGTCCAGTCAGGAAGCTCTCTATGGCTTCCTGGAGAACTATTCGAGCTGACAGGCGAAAAAGAGGCCCGGCCGCACCAGACGGGGCTGACAGATCTCTGGACGAACGTGAAAAAATAGTGTATAATACAGTCCGGCAAATCAGAAGACAGAACACAGCAGGACAGATCTTCAGGGCGCCTGAAAGGAACGGATATGGACAAACAGAAGATAGACAGGATAAACGAGCTGTACCGCAGATCAAAAGCTGAGGGGCTCACTGAAAAAGAAAAAAAGGAACAGAAGCTCTTAAGAGCGGAATATCTTGAGGCAGTGCGCAGGAATCTTCGGGCCCAGCTCAACAATATCGACATTGAAGAAAAAGACGGAACGGTCGTGAATCTTGGTGAAAAGTACGGAAATAAAAAAGGAAATTAGGAAAAGATCCCTCGGGATACGGGAGCAGATCGGACAGGAAGAAAGAAAACGGGCAGAGGAAAAGATTACAGAGCAGATCCTGAGCAGCCGGCCGTACAGGGACGTCTGTTTTCTCTACTGCTATGTCTCTTACGGCAGCGAGCCGGATACCCGCCGCCTCATAGACGAATCCTTAAGACAGGGGAAACGGGTGGCGGTTCCGAGGGTGACGGGGAAGCATAAGATGGACTTCTGCTTTATCAGGAGTCTTGCTGATCTGTCTCCCGGCTACAGAGGAATCTCTGAGCCCGGCCCCTGGTGCCGGAAAGCTCCCGTGCCGTCTGAGAAGACTCTTGTCATCGTACCGGGGCTTGCATTTGACCGCGGGGGAGGGCGCATCGGATACGGCGGAGGCTTTTATGATGCCTATCTTGAAAGGCAGAGCAGATGTATAAAAGCCGCCGCTGCTTTTTCTGCACAGATCACAGATGAGGTTCCGTCAGAATCTTCTGATGTGAAGATGGATATGATTATTACAGAAAAGGAGCTGATCGTATGTTCTCAGTACTGCCGGGAGATCCGGTGATGCTCCTGAGCGTTGTGAACACGAAGCTGAGGGATCACTATCCCTCGCTGGAGGCTCTCTGCGATGATATGCAGGTAGACCTCCGGGAAATCACAGAGAAGCTCGGAGCCATTGACTATGCGTATGACGCCGGACGCAACCAGTTTGTTTGACACAGAAAAATACATAGAGGACACAGGAGATAAAATGGGAAATAATATGTCAGATACTGCCGAACAGGAAGCGCAGATCCCTGTACAGGAACCACAGCGGCAGTATTATTTTATGGAAAGAGCAAAAGAGCATCTGGAAGAAATGTGCAGGACGGCTGGCAGGCGTCTGACTTTCTGCGTCACTACTTTCGGATGCCAGATGAACGCCAGGGATTCTGAAAAACTGGCGGGGATTCTTGAGCGCATCGGATATGAGGAGGAGAAAGACGAGGAAAGGGCGGATTTCGTCATCTACAATACATGCACTGTGCGGGAAAATGCCAACCAGAGAGTATACGGACGCATGGGGCAGCTTGGCAGGATCAAAAAGAAGAATCCGTATATGATGATCGCGCTGTGCGGATGTATGATGCAGGAGACGGAAGTTGTAGAAAAGCTGAAGAAAAGTTATCGTTTCGTCGACATCATTTTCGGTACGCACAATATTTATAAATTTGCAGAACTCATCGTTTCGCGCATGGAGTCTGAGCGCACGGTTATAGACATATGGAAAGATACGGACAAGATCGTCGAAGATCTCCCAAGCGAGAGGAAATATCCTTTTAAGTCAGGGGTCAATATCATGTTCGGCTGCAATAACTTCTGCAGTTACTGTATCGTACCCTATGTGCGCGGGCGCGAGCGCAGCAGGGATCCGCGCGCAATTGTAAGTGAGATCGAGAGACTTGTATCCGACGGTGTCGTGGAAGTCATGCTGCTGGGGCAAAATGTCAACTCTTACGGAAAGACGCTGGATGAGCCGATGTCTTTTGCCGGGCTTCTGCGCGAGATCGGGAAGATAGACGGGCTGGAGCGCATCCGTTTTATGACGTCCCATCCAAAAGATCTGTCGGACGAGCTGATAGAGGTCATGGCGTCTTCTGAGAAGATCTGCCGTCATCTCCATCTGCCGGTCCAGTCGGGGAGCACCCGGATACTCGAGAAGATGAACCGCAGATATACAAAGGAAAGTTATCTTGCCCTTGCGGACAGGATAAAGCAAGCGATGCCTGATATTTCTCTTACGACAGACATCATCGTAGGATTCCCGGGGGAGACGGAGGAGGACTTTCAGGATACGCTCGACGTGGTAAGGCAAGTGCGTTATGACAGCGCGTTCACATTTATCTATTCAAAGCGTACCGGCACTCCGGCTGCAGTTATGCCGGATCAGGTGCCCGGAGACGTTGTAAAGGACCGCTTTGACCGTCTGCTCAGAGAAGTCCAGGATATTTCTGCAAAGATGTGCGCCCGGCATCAGGGGACGGTCCAGACGGCGCTCGTGGAATCCGTAAACGATCACGACAAAACTCTGGTGACTGGCCGGCTCGGAAATAACCTGCTCGTGCATTTCCCCGGCGACGCCTCCATGATCGGGCGGTCTTACCGGGTGGAGCTTAAAGAATGCAGGGGGTTCTATTACATCGGGGAATCTGTAAGATAAGAGTCATATTTTTTCTGCCTCTTCATATATTGTGTAAAGAGGTGGACAAGATGGAAAGAAGGGAAAAAAAAGAAAGAAAAGACCAGATATTAAACATACTGGCAAAAAGTGTGCGCAAGATCATTCTGGAGGGAGGTTCCGACATGGATCACATCCAGGAGATACGGCTGCGCACCGGCCAGCCTGTACGTATCGTCAGGAATAACACAGAGACGGTGCTGCCAGCAGCGGATGATCCGCATATCATAACGAAAGAAGAAATGAGGGAGACAATGGAATATATCAGCCATTACTCCCTCTACGCATATGAAAATGAATTAAGCCAGGGCTTCCTGACGATCGAGGGAGGGCACAGAGTGGGGGTGGCAGGCAAAGTGATACTGGAGAAAGATAAAGTGAAAAATATTCAGTACATATCATCTGTCAATATCAGAGTATCGCATGAGGTGATCGGCTGTGCGGACAGCATCCTGCCGCATATCACGAAAAACCGCCAGGTCTGCCACACACTGATCATATCGCCGCCGTGCTGCGGAAAGACTACGCTGATACGGGATCTGATCCGCCAGATATCCGACGGAAATGAGTACGTAAAGGGATGTTCGGTGGGAGTAGTGGACGAGCGCTCCGAGCTGGGGGGATGTTATCTTGGAATTGCACAGAACCATCTCGGCTCAAGAACAGATATCCTGGACTGCTGCCCGAAAGCGGAGGGGATGATCATGCTGATACGTTCGATGGCGCCCCAGGTCATCGCTGTGGATGAGATCGGAGCGGCGGAAGATATCCACGCTATCGAATATGCCATGCAGTGCGGATGCAAACTGATCGCCAGCGTCCACGGCCTGGATATGGATGAGGCGTCGAAAAAGCCTGTGCTCGGAGAACTGATAAGGAGGAGAATGTTCGAGCGGTATGTAGTGCTCGGCAACGGACGCCATCCCGGGGAGATACGGGGGATCTATGACGAGCGGGGGAGTGTGCTGTGCAGAGAGTGATAGGAGCGGTGCTGATCCTGACGGCGACCGGGGGAGCCGGATATGTCTACTGTAAAGAGCTGCGTCAGTATCTGGATAAGATGCTGTATCTTCGCTATACCATGAGTCTGATACGCGGAGAGATCGCATATACTCACGCGCCGCTCCCGGAGGTTTTTGCCGCGGTGGCCGGCAGGGTAAAAGATCCGTACCGGACGTGGCTTAAGAAGACGGCGGCAGAGATGGAGACCCGTCAGGAGAGTGGATTTGCAAGGATGTGGAACCGGTCGGTGGACAGATATCTAAAGCCTCTGGCGCTGAAACAGGAACATTCCATCCTGATCAAAGAACCGGGGACGTTTCTCGGAAGCCTGGAAAAAGATACGCTGGATCACACTTTGCAGATGTATCTGAACCGTCTGGATCTTGAGACGGAGAAATTAAGAGAAGGGCTGGCCGCCAGAACGAGGATCGGCGGCTGTCTGGGGGTTATGAGCGGCATCTTTCTCATCGTGATCCTGCTCTGAGAGGGGAGAAGATATGGATATTAATCTAATCTTTCGCATAGCGGCAGTGGGTATACTCGTCTCGATACTGAGCCAGGTACTCAAGCACAGCGGCAGGGAGGAACAGGCATTTCTGGCCAGCCTGGCAGGACTGATACTCGTGCTGTCGTGGATCCTGCCGTACATATATGACCTGTTTCAGACGATCCGCCAGCTTTTCGCACTGTAAATACTGAGGGCAAAGTGAGGATAAGACAAAAGGAACAGAGAGGTGAAAAGATGAGCGTGATGCAGGTGGGCGTGATAGGAGTGATCGCGGCGATACTCGCAGTACAGTTAAAAGGCGGGAAAACAGAGTATGGCATCTACGTCTGTATGGGGGCGGGAGTGATACTGTTTTCTTTTATCGTGGACAGACTCGGAACATTTGTAGGCATGATCGAAGATCTTACTTCATATATCAGTGTAGATTCGGGATATCTGGCCATTATGCTTAAAATGATCGGCATTACATATATCGCGGAATTTTCTTCGGGGATATGCAGGGATGCGGGGTACCAGACGCTGGCCGGACAGATCGAGATATTTGCAAAGCTTACGATACTCACCCTTGGCCTGCCGGTGCTCACCGCGCTTCTGGAGACGATAAGGGAGTTTCTGTCATGAGGGGCAGGAAAGGGCGTTTTCTCTTTACGATCTTACTCGTACTGCTTGTGTTCGGCCTGGGAACGAAGATCGTAAATGCACAACCTGAAGATGCGGACGTCTCATATGGAGAAGAGGGCGCGGCAGAACAGACGGAAGAGGATCTGTCGGGACTGCAGAAAGAAGTAGAGGAAGCGCTCCTTTCAGAATTTGATTTCAGTGAGATCGAGGACAGCCTTAAAGAAATGATGCCCGGTGAAAAGACCGGGTTCCGGGATGTGTTCTCATCGCTTGTGACAGGGGATATAGGGCAAACAGGAACTTTGTTTTTCTCTTTCCTCAAAGATCAGCTCTTTTATGAGTTCAGCTATAACCGGAAAAGTCTTGTGTATGTGCTGCTGATCGCTCTTACGGCGGCTGTATTCAGCAATTTTGCCGGAGCGTTCCGCAGCAGGCAGATATCGGATATCAGCTTCTATGTGATGTATATGCTCCTTATCACGCTCTGCCTGACGTCATTTCAGACGTCTGCCGCAGGGCTGGAAGAACGTCTCGACAGCCTGCTGGATTTTATGCGCGTCCTGTGTCCGAGCTATTTTCTCGCTGTGGCCTTTGCGTCGGGCAGCACGACGTCTCTTTTTTTCTACAACGTGATCCTTTTCCTTATCTATGCGGTGGAGATTCTGATCGTCAGGTTCCTGCTGCCGGTGATCAATATCTATATTATGGTGCGGGTGCTCGGCAACCTTACGGGAGAAGACTTCCTGTCGGAATTTGCAGATCTGATACGCAAGATCGTCTCCTGGGCGCTCCGGTCGCTGCTTGCCTGCGTAGTCAGCGTCAATGTAATACAGGGGCTCCTTGCCCCGGCCATCGATGCAGTGCGAAGAAGCGCTCTGACACGGACGGCGGAGGCGCTTCCCTGGGTGGGGAACGCCATCGGCGGAGCTGCCGAAGTCGTGCTCGGGACGGCAGTCCTCATAAAAAACGGGATCGGCATGGCGGGCGCGGTGATCGCCGTCGCCATATGCGCGGTACCGATCGCACAGATGCTTCTGATGGCATTAATGTATAAGCTGGCTGCCGCACTCGTACAGCCTGTATCAGACAAGAGGATCACGACATGTATCAGCGGCGTGAGCGAGGGATATGAGATTATGGTAAAAGTAATCTTTACGACCGGAGCGCTCTTCCTGCTCACGATCGCAGTGGTGGCCGCCTCCACTTCATGAAAGGAGTGATGTGATGCTGGAACAGATCTACGGCTGGATACTGGATATCTCAGTCTATCTGATCACAGCGGCTGCGGTAATGCATGCCATACCAGGGAAAGACTATGGGAAGTACGTCAGATTTTTCTCCGGTCTCATCCTGATCCTCCTTCTTGCAGCGCCCCTCCTGAGCCTTACAGGGATGAAAGGCAGGTTTGACACCCTTTATCAGGGGAAAGAATACGAGATGGAGAGGCGGGAGATCGAGAGGGCGGCTCAGATATACGAAGAGGCGGATCTTTCAGAATATCTGCCGGATGAGGAAAGGCAGGGAGAAAACGGGGAAAGTACGGCGGATCAGGAGGCCGGCGCAGAGGGGAAGATCGAAGTGGGGGAGATAGAGATTGGAGAGTAAAAAGTGGAAAGACTGGATCAGCAAACTCCGTTCCGGAGATAAACTCCCAAGAAAGGACCAGCTTCTCATCCTGCTGCTTGTCGGGATCCTGCTGCTCGTGATCGTATTTCCTTCTCCGTCCCAAAAGGACGGGGGCGGATCAGAAAATGGAGGGGACGGGGCAGAAAGCGTCATATCTCCGGTCTCGTCGCTTCCGGGTGAATACGAGGCGTATCTGGAGGAGAAGACGGCCCAGGTCTTAAGACAGGTGGACGGAGTGGGAGAGGTGACTGTTATGATCACGCTGAAATCCGGCGGTCAGAAGATCATAGAGAAAGACCAGTCCAGTTCGGGACAGACCACGGAGGAGACGGACAGCGCCGGAGGGACGAGGACTGTGGAGGATACCAGTTCGGATAAGACCAGTATTTACGAGCAGGATGCGGACGGCTCTTCCACTCCTTATGTGAGCAAGGAACTCTCGCCCGAGATAGAGGGAGTGATCGTGATCGCAGACGGCGGGGATAATGCCGTGACAGCGCAGGAGATTACAGAAGCAGTCCAGGCATTATTCGGAGTAGAAGCGCATAAGATTAAAATAATGAAACGGGCTTAATACATATCAAGGAGGATGGAGAAGTGAAACGCATATTCAGAAAGAATCAGATCATCATTGCAACACTCGCCGTCATGATCGCGATCGCCGGATACCTGAACTATTCCGGTATCCTGTTCGGGGAGACGGACGATGGGACAGCGGAGGCGAACGCCGACCTTGCCAGCCAGGAATTGCTGGATATTTCACAGGAGGATATTGAGACGTCCACAGAAGATATCGAGAGCAATGACTCGGAAGTCGAGGGAACGCCGGGTGAGGCGGTCCTTACGAACGGTGCGGCAGAGACTACAGTAGCGCAGGCAAAGGTCACAAGAGAGCAGGTGCGGGCTGAGAATAAAGAGACTCTGCAGTCGATCATAGACAACACAAACCTGTCAGACGCAGAGAAAGAGGACGCCGTGGCTCAGATGGTCGAGATCACGCAGATCGCAGAGCAGGAGGCGGCTATAGAGACACTGATGTCGTCAAAAGGGTTCTCGGAAGCCGTGGTCAGCCTGGACGCCGACTCGGCGGACATCGTAGTAAAGGCGGATGAACTGACGGATGCAAACCGTGCCCAGATCGAGGATATCGTGACGAGAAAGACAGAGGTCGCACCGGAGAATATCGTAATAACGCCGATCCACGAGTGAGCGCCTGGAATGGTGATCCGAGAATTTTATATTGCATGCAGTACAAAAAGCGAGTATAATAGCGTCGGTATATATCGGCGCTGTTATTTGTGATTGCGACGAGCCAAAGTCCGGGCCTGTCCGGGACCCCGGCGACCGCTAACAATCCCGGAACGTGCCTTATGGCACTTCCGGGGATTCTGCAGGAAAAGGATAGAGGTAGAAAATGTCTGAAGTAACGAATGAAATAAAAAGGAGGAGGACTTTTGCGATTATCTCGCATCCCGATGCGGGCAAGACGACTCTGACGGAAAAGTTCCTCCTGTACGGAGGAGTAATAAACACAGCGGGTTCGGTGAAAGGAAAAGCGACGGCAAAGCATGCGGTGTCTGACTGGATGGAGATCGAGAAAGAGAGAGGGATCTCAGTAACCTCTTCGGTGCTCCAGTTTGATTATGACGGGTACTGTATCAATATTCTCGACACACCGGGACACCAGGATTTCTCAGAGGACACTTACCGTACTCTGATGGCGGCGGACTCTGCGGTCATGGTCATCGACGCGTCGAAAGGGGTGGAAGCGCAGACGAGGAAGCTGTTCAAAGTCTGCGCCATGAGGCACATCCCGGTATTTACTTTCATCAACAAGATGGATCGCGATGCCAAAGACACGTTCGATCTGCTGGACGATATCGAGAAAGAGCTTGGCATCCCCACATGTCCGGTCAACTGGCCCATCGGATCGGGAAAGGCGTTCCGGGGAGTTTACGACAGACAGAAAAGGGAAGTGGATCTGTTCTCAGACACGAGAAAAGGCACGTCCATGGGGGATGTAAAGAAAGTCGGCATCGATGATCCGGAGATGGACGGGCTTATCGGCGAGGAGGCAAGAAGCACGCTGGAAGATGAGATCGAGCTTCTGGACGGAGCAGCGGCAGAGTTCGATCAGGATCTTGTGGATAAGGGGGAACTCTCCCCTGTATTTTTTGGATCTGCACTTACGAATTTCGGTGTGGAGACATTTCTGAAACATTTCCTCTCTATGACGACTTCTCCGCTTCCGCGCATGTCTGATCGCGGCGTGATCGATCCGATGACGGAGGAAGATTTCTCAGCGTTTGTATTCAAGATACAGGCAAATATGAACAAGGCACACCGGGACAGGATCGCGTTTATGAGGATATGCTCCGGAGAGTTCGACGCGGGGATGACGGTATGGCATGTGCAGGGCCACAAAGACGTAAGGCTCTCCCAGCCCCAGCAGATGATGGCGAGCGAGCGCAGGATCATCGACAGGGCGTATGGCGGGGACATTATCGGAGTCTTCGATCCCGGGATCTTCTCCATCGGGGATACGCTTACAACTTCAAAGGACAAGTTCGCCTATGAGGGGATACCGACATTTGCGCCGGAACATTTTGCGAGGGTGCGCCAGGTAGACACTATGAAGCGGAAGCAGTTTGTAAAAGGCATCAACCAGATCGCTCAGGAGGGGGCGATCCAGATTTTTCAGGAATACAATACCGGGATGGAAGAGATCATCGTCGGCGTAGTCGGAGTCCTGCAGTTCGACGTGCTGAAATACCGGCTGAAGAATGAATATAACGTAGAGATCATCCTTGAGAATCTGCCGTATGAGCATATCAGATGGATCGAGAACGAGGAGATTGATCTGGACCGCATCAGCGGGACCTCTGACATGAAGAAGATAAAGGATCTCAAAGACCGCCCTCTGCTCCTCTTCATACACGAGTGGAGCATACGCATGACTCTGGAGAGAAATGAAGGACTCGTCCTCTCCGAATTCGGAAAGTCATAAAGGTTTTCCTTTGCAATTTGTCTGATATTTGCTATAATGGGGAAAGAGATCAGACAAAACGGGAGGTTTTGAATATGGCTAAGGACGAAAGAAACAGCTATACGATACAAAATGAAGCAAGCCTCGGTGAAGTGAAGATCGCGGACGAGGTGGTGGCGATCATCGCCGCGCTGGCGGCTACAGAGGTTGAAGGCGTTGCTTCCATGGCCGGAAATATTACGAACGAAGTGATCGGCAGGCTTGGGATCAGGAATCTGTCCAAGGGCGTTAAGGTGGACGTCCTGGAGGGTGTCGTGACTGTGACTCTGGCTCTGAACATCAAATACAATTACAGCATCGTCGATGTGACCGGAAAAGTGCAGGAGAAAGTGAAGAATGCAGTTGAAAATATGACCGGACTTGAAGTGGCCGACGTCAATATAAAGGTTGCCGGAGTGGAGATGGACAAACAGGACTGATCCGCCTGTGCATGATTGCAAATCATATGCCCGGTGTTGTATAATAGAGGATGTCGCAAGACATCCTCTTTCTATAGTCATGATATAAGGAGATTAACCGTATGATAAGATCAGAACTGAGGGAGCATATATTTAAGACGCTCTTCCAGATCGAATTCAACGAGACGGAGGAGATGCCGGACCGTCTGCAGTATTATCTCGATACGATCGGCGATGCAAAAGAGAAAGACAAAGAATATATCCGGCAGAAATATGAGGCCGTAGTATCGCATGTGCAGGAGATAGACGCCCTGCTCAATGAGGCTGCCAGAGGGTGGAAGACGTCCAGGATGAACAAAGTAGACCTTACGATCCTAAGGCTGGCGGTGTATGAAATGCGCTGGGATGAGGACGTCCCCGGAAAAGTGGCGATCAATGAAGCGGTCGAACTGGCTAAAAGGTTCGGCGGCGAGGGCAGCTCTTCGTTCGTGAACGGAGTGCTTGGAAAACTTGCAAAACAGGAGCAGGGAGCATGAAAAATGTCTATACAGTCCGCCAGGTGAATTCTTATATCAGGAACATGTTCACCCAGGACTTCATGCTGAACCGCATTTATGTAAAGGGAGAAGTCTCCAACTGTAAATACCATACATCAGGCCATATATATTTTTCCCTGAAAGATGAGTCCGGCACGATCGCCTGCGTTATGTTCGCAGGGCACAGGGCGGGGCTTTCTTTCAGGATGAGAGAGGGGCAGCAGGTGATCGTCCTGGGTTCGGTCAGTGTGTATGAGCGGGACGGAAAATACCAGCTTTATGCCAGGGAGATCATCCCGGACGGCGCAGGAGCGCTCTATGAGAAGTTCGAGGCGCTCAAGCGCGAACTCTCCGAGATGGGGATGTTTGCAGATGAATACAAGCGGCCGGTTCCCAGGTATATACAGACGCTTGGGATCGTCACGGCGCCGACAGGAGCGGCGGTCCGCGATATCATAAACATCGCACTGAGGCGTAATCCTTTCATCCGGCTCATTCTCTATCCGGCGCAGGTGCAGGGCGACGGAGCAGCCGAAAGTATCGTAAAAGGCAT
>CALWAR010000109.1 GCA_944375765.1 uncultured Mediterraneibacter sp.
ACCTCCTCAAAAAATTTGCAAATATTTACGCAATGATTCGCATATAATATTCTAATGGTTTCACATCAATGCGTCAAGCGTTTTATTGGGAAAGATATACAATCTTTACGCGCTTTTTTTGTGTATATCAGACACTCCAGACATATTTGCCTTTTTCTCCTGTGCCATAGAAATCTGCAAAGCTGATCCTGAACAGTCTTTTTTCCATCCTGCTGACGTCGATTCTGTTCTTAATGATGTACTGCCAGATCCCTGAGTGGGATATGTCGCCCTGGAGCAGCATGCCGGTAAGTTTCCCGTCTCTTAAGATCGCCCTTCTGTACATGCGTCTGTCCTCCTGCATAAGAACATGGTCCCCCTCCTGCGGACGCAGCTCTCCCAGACAGAGTGTCACCAGTCCGAAGAAGTTGATCGTGTTTTTCTGTGCGAAAGTATCTGTGTACTCTGCCCGGACGCCGCACATATTCTGTGCTGCGGTCCTGCCCTGTTTCATTGCATTGGGCCAGATCCCGGAAAGTCCTGTCACATCTCCCGCAGCGTAGATGTCTGCCTGGCTCGTTTCCATATGGGCGTTGACCTGTATCCCGCGGTTCTCTTCAATTCCGCTGCCGTCCAGAAACTCTGTTGCAGGGCGCACCCCGGCCGCCACGATCACCATATCACATGGAATGGACTCGCCGGTATCGAGGATCACTTCATGTATGCGCCCGTCAGCCTGGCAGGGGGCTTCCTTTGCGCTTTTCCCAAGAAAGAATGTTGTTCCGGCCTTTTCAAACAGCTCCTGATAGGCTTTTGCCGCGTGAGCGTCAAGCTGCATCGGAAGGATCTGATCCGCCATTTCAACGACCGTCACATTTTTGCCGCGCTCCAGCAGGCCGTAAACCGCATCCAGTCCCACGAGGCCGGAGCCGATAACAAGGATATTCTCTGCATTTTCAGCCATGGAATCTATCCTCTGTGCGTCGGAAAGGTGGCGTAGCCCGCACACGTTATCTGCTTTTCTCAGATCCCCCACAGGAGGGATAAAGCTGTTTGCCCCGGAAGCAATGAGAAGTTTGTCATAAGGGACTTTTTCATCCTCCCCAAGGCATACCTGTTTCGCTCCGGTATCAAGAGAAGTCACTTTTCCCTGTATCCGGGAGATCCTGTTTTTTTCAAAAAAATCTTTCTCTGTAAAATCCAGTTCTTCGGCTGTCCTCTCATGAGACAGGTATTTATGCAGCATACATCTGGAATGAACATACTCATCTGAGGAGATCATGACGATGTCTGCATCTTTCTGCTGTTTTCTGAGTTCTTCCGCAGCGGTGATCCCCGCAGCGCTTGTTCCTATAATCACATATTTCATTCCTCACACCTCCTCTACATGGATCGCGCCTTTCGGACAGGACTTTACACAGTTCGGCTCACCGCCGTCGTCCGCACAGAAGTCACATTTAATAACTTTTGACCTTGTCCCGGAATCTGGCTTCAGCACTCCAAACGGGCAGTTCATCACGCACATAAAGCAGGAGCCGCACCGTTTCTCATCATATGTCACAAGACCTGTCTGAGGATCTTTTCTGAGCGCTCCGCTCATACATGACATCGCACATCCCGGATCATCACAGTGGCGGCAGAATATGGGACGATAGAATCCATCCTCGCTTTGGATGATAAAGTTGCGCGTCTCGTTTTCCGGGTTTGTAAGATCCAGGTCATAAATCGTGCCAGGAGTCTTCCTGTGCGCCTGCATACAGGCAACGGAACAGTTTTTGCATCCGTCGCATTTTTCGTATTCAACTATAATTCTTCTCATATGCCCACCCTCCTTATATCTGAAGCGCAGCGCGTTTTTCGAGAATGATCTTTTCCAGTATGTCTGCTGATTCTTTTGCGTCCGGATTAATGATAACCTGTCCGCCTGTCAGCTCTTTCATATCTTCTGTCAGGATCTTCACCGCAGTACCGCTTCCGGTTACAAACGGAGGAAGACCAAGATGGAGCGGAAGACCGAGAGCCAGTCCGAAGCAGCCGTCAGCAAGAGCCTGCTCTTCCAGCCACTGTGCCGCGGACAGTACAAGAGGAAGCTGCGGCAGATCCACACCGATCGTTTCTGCCAGCTCCGTAGCCACGATCTCAAGCCGTCCGATCGCCAGGCACGGACCGAAGTTCAGTACCGGCGGGATCCCCAGTTTCTCACAGACAGCACGCAGTTTCGGCCCTGCGTATTTCGCAGCTTCCGGCGTCATGAGTCCGCAGTTTTCGATACCGCCTGAAGAACATCCCGCTGTCAGCACGATGATATCTCTTGCAATGAGTTCTTTCGTAAGTTCAACCGTCAGTACGTCATGTCCTCCCGCTGTCAGATTGGAACATCCTACCACGCCTGCAACCCCTTTGATGTCTCCTGATACGATCAGATCGACAAGAGGTTTCCAGTTTCCTCCAAGGAAGTCTTTCAGGGAGCCCTCGCTTACGCCTGTCAGCGCGTTGTCATATCCATGCTCTTCCATCAGGCGCATCTCCACATTCGGACGGCGCTCTGTGTAAGATTTCACGATCTTGTCAATGATCTCCTCCGTCACCTGCTCTCTGTTCTCAAAATCAAACTCTTCCAGCTCAGCGTTCGCTTTCTTTGCCACGCTGTCAATGCAGAGCTGTTTAATATGAAGTTCATCACAGATCGGCTCAATTCCCGGCAGCGTACAGTTAAATTCAGAGATAACCGCGTCGATTGCCCCTGTTGCCAGAATTGCCTCGCTGGTATAGTTGTTGCCTGCGTGTCCGTCAAAAATTTCCTCATAGTGGGCCCCTCTGAGCTGGAGATCCTGTCCCACGCATGTGCAGCCTACCAGCTTAAATCCTTTTGCGCCTGCCGCCTGCGCCTTTTTCACTACGTCCTCATCTGTGAGACGGTTCTGGAGATATGTAAACATAGAATGTTGGTGTCCTGTGATCATGATGTTGATATAATCCGGATCAATCACCCTCATCCCGACCGGAGCCATTCTGATCTCAGGCTCCCCGAGAACAACGTCATTTAACAGGTTGGTCAGCGTGAGTCCGTAAATCCCGGTGGAGATACCGAGTTTTAAGCAGTCTTTGAGCATATCCACAGGATCGGAATTCAGGTTTGTGGAACATTTAACAACGCCGTGACAGACTTCGGATTTCGCGCCTCCGGGAAGTATCCCGAGTTTCTCCCAGTTATCATAGCGGGGAGCGTATGCCATCTTCTTTACCAGTTTCATCTTTTCGTACTCTGGAAGGTACATGTCAGCCAGAACGGCGTCGGCTACTTTCTCGGCCCTCAGATGTATATCCGGCTCTTCGATCCCGAACGTCTCAGCCAGACGGTTCAGTGTGTTCACACCTTTAATCTCGCCTTTCCTCTGCGCTACGTCCCTGACATTGCGCGCGGTGTTCTCCACAACATGGATATAGCAGCCGGAGCCTGAAGCCACCGCTCTTAAAAAGTTTCTTGCCACGATCGTGTCGGCTGTCGCCCCGCAGATTCCCCTCGGCGCTTCCGGCGTGATACGGCATGGACCGTTTGCGCAGAGTCTGCAACAGACTCCCTGAAGTCCGAAAGCGCATTTTGTGCTCTGTCCCTCTACTCTGTGGTGAGACGTCTCAAAAGGAAGCTCCTGGATAAATCCCTCCAGCGGCTTGTCCGCGCTCTCACATGTTGTACATCCATAACACTGATTCATTTGTAATACCTCCTCGTACTTTAGTATTTTGAACTGTTTCGGAATCTTTCTCTTTTCTTGACAGAACAGGGATTCCGGGCAGATAATGTCTGCTGGTTTTATTTATAAGATGCCGGGGCTATAGTGGACTAATTTACTCCACTTTAAGAGTGACAAAAACGCCGCTTCTAAGTCCTCCGTTTCAGCTTTCTAAAATATCATATAGAGTTTTCTTCCGGAGAAGCGCTTCTACCGAATGCTGGATCTCGAGAAGTTCCCCGTGCACCTTGCAATGCTTTCCCCCGGAGTTCTGGCTGCAAAAATGATGGATACATTCCATCACAGCGAAATCCGGCTCGACCGCCACGATCACATCGTAAAGTGTCAGCTCCCGGATACTTCTGGTCAGGCGGCAGCCGCCCCCCGCTCCGCGGACAATATCTACAATACCCGCCCGGCTTAACTTCTTTATGATCTTATAGCAGAAAGCTTTCGGGATCTCCTCCATGCGGCAGATCTCATCCACATTTTTCTGCTCCCCGTTTTTTAACGCCCTGACGATTCGGATCGCGTAATCACTCTCTTTTGTAAACAGCATATCATCACCTGCTTTGTTAGAATCATAACAATCTTGATACTTTTTGTCAACTTTTTAACTATGAAAATCCCCCTGAATTTTGCACAAAATCTCAGGGGAATTTTTCAGCAGTTTGCACGAATAAAAATTTACATTTTCAGAAAAGCCCGATATCCCTTTACCGCCTCATACACGTCGGCTTTGCTCGTCACCTCATAAGGCGCATGCATGTTGAGGACAGCTACTCCGCTGTCGATCACTTCCATACCATAGTTCGCCATGATATAGGCGATCGTCCCGCCGCCTCCAAGATCGACTCTGCCCAGCTCTGCGAACTGATAAGCCACGTTTTCATCGTCCATAGCTTTTCTCAGAGACGCGATATATTCTGCATTCGCATCGTTAGATCCGGATTTCCCGCGGCTTCCCGTAAACTTGTTAAAAGTAATGCCGCCTCCGAAAAATGCAGAACTGCGTTTTTCAAACGCCTCAGCGTACATCGGATCATATGCCGCGCTCACATCGGATGAGAGCATCCTCGAGTTCATCAGCGCGCGTCGGACTTTCAGGTCAGATTCACCTTCTGTCAGGGCGATCAGTTCAGCAACCGTGTTCTCAAAGAATTTGGAGTGCATCCCGGTCGCGCCGACGCTTCCGATCTCCTCTTTATCTACGAGAAGACAACAGCCTGTTCTCTTCGCCTCCGTTATGTCGAGCATTGCAAACAGAGAGGTGAATGCACACACTCTGTCGTCCTGCCCGTAAGAGAGGATCATGCTCCGGTCAAATCCGCAGTCCCTTGCTTTTCCCGCCGGAACGATCTCCAGCTCTGCTGAGAGGAAATCCTCTTCTTCCATGTCATATTTTTCTTTCAGGATACGCAGGATATTCGCCTTGATTGCCTCTTTCGCCTGAGTTTTTTCGGCTTTTCTCTCTTTCGTATCTCCCGCCGCATCTGCTGACGTCAGTTCTTCTATCACTTCCTCTGCCGGGCGGTTCCCTATAAGCAGGTCCAGCTTTTCTCCCTCGATCACTTTGGAGGCTTTCTTCTCCATCTGCTCCTGCGCCAGATGAACAAGGAGATCCGTGATCACGAATACCGGATCGTTTTCATCCTCTCCGACAGAGACTTTTACAGCCGTTCCGTCTTTCTTCGCGATCACTCCGTGGAGGGAAAGCGGCTGAGCCACCCACTGATACTTCTTGATCCCACCGTAATAATGGGTATCGAGGTATGCCAGTCCCTCATTTTCATAGAGCGGGTTCTGTTTCACGTCGATCCTCGGCGAGTCGATATGCGCGCCGAGGATGTTCATTCCCGCTGAGATCGGCTCCTCTCCGATACGGAAAAGCGCGATCATCTTGTCCATGCACACAGCGTAGACTTTGTCCCCTGTTTTAATGGAGCCGCCTGCTGCCAATACATCTTTCAGATTCCGGTATCCGGCTTCCTCTGCCATGCTGACGGCAAGTTCCACGCACTCCCGCTCCGTCTTGCCTGCATTTAAGCAGGATTTGTATTTTTCATTGATACTGTTCAGCTCTGTGAGCTGTTCGCTGGTGTATGTGTTCCATGCATTCTTTCTGTCCATCTTACCTTCCTTTCTTCGGGGACGTAATGAATCGGGTTTTACTACGTCCCCGAAAAAGTGTTACCACTCGAATTTTTTCTCGAAATATGCTTTCAGGTCTTCGATCCTGATTCTCTCCTGCTCCATGGTATCACGGTCGCGGACTGTCACTGCTCCGTCTTCCTCTGAATCGAAATCGTATGTCACGCAGTATGGTGTTCCGATCTCATCCTGACGGCGGTAGCGCTTTCCGATATTTCCGCGGTCGTCGTACTCGCAGTTATAATATTTACAAAGCTCTGTATAGATCTTCTCCGCGCCCTCGCTGAGCTTTTTGGAAAGCGGCAGCACGCCGATCTTGACCGGAGCAAGCGCCGGATGGAAATGAAGGACAGTACGCATATCCGGCTTTTCTTCCGTTCCGATATTCTCCTCGTCGTAAGCGCTGCACAGGAATGCAAGCACCATACGGTCAGCTCCAAGCGACGGCTCAATGACATAAGGAATGTATTTTTCTTTTGTCTCGTCATCGAAGTAAGTCAGATCCTGACCGGACACCTCATGATGCTGCGTCAGATCGTAATCTGTACGGTCAGCGATCCCCCACAGCTCGCCCCATCCGAACGGGAAGAGGAATTCCACGTCTGTCGTTGCCTTACTGTAGAAAGCCAGTTCTTCTTTATCGTGATCGCGGTAGCGGACTTCGTCGTCTTTGAGTCCGAGGGAAGACAGCCAGTTCAGGCAGAAGCTCTTCCAGTAATCGAACCACTCAAGATCCGTATCCGGTTTACAGAAGAATTCCAGCTCCATCTGCTCGAACTCTCTTGTGCGGAATGTAAAGTTACCCGGTGTGATCTCGTTGCGGAATGATTTACCGATCTGGGCGATGCCGAACGGGAGTTTCTTTCTGGATGTACGCTGTACATTCTTGAAATTAACGAAAATCCCCTGTGCAGTCTCGGGACGGAGGTATACCGTATTCCTGGCATCCTCTGTCACACCCTGGAATGTCTTGAACATCAGGTTAAATTGACGGATATCCGTAAAAGTGTGCTTGCCTCAGGTCGGGCATGGTATCTGATGCTCTTCGATAAACGCGCTCATCTGCTCCTGAGACCACCCGTCCACAGTTCCCTCAAGCCTGATCCCTTTTTCCTCGCAGTAGTCCTCGATCAGGTTATCTGCACGGAAACGCTCATGACACTCTTTACAGTCCATCAGCGGATCGCTGAATCCGCCGAGATGACCGCTCGCCACCCATGTCTGCGGGTTCATCAGGATCGCACAGTCAACGTCTACGTTGTACGGGTTCTCCTGTACGAATTTCTTCCACCATGCCTTTTTTACATTATTCTTCAGTTCCACACCGAGATTGCCGTAATCCCATGTGTTTGCAAGCCCTCCGTAGATCTCGGAACCCGGATACACAAATCCTCTTGATTTCGCAAGCGCTACGATCTTATCCATTGTCTTTTCAACCATGTTCATTTCCTCACATTCTCACTTCTTTTTAAGTCGCTACCTATTATAACGGCTGTATCCATATTTTTCAAGAGATTGGATGCAATGTCCGGCAACAGTCCGGGCCTCACAGATGGGCGAACCCGGCCGCTGAAATACCGATGCTGCTCATCCTATACAAGAGTCTCCAGTATCTCCAGCGATTTAAACCGTTTGTCCACGTAGACTTCTATCAGCCTCTCTGTCACTTTCCCGAGTTCGTTCAGGACTTTTTCTGTCACGTTGAATGTATACAATTTCTCTATCGTACTGGATTCTATATATTGCATACTGTAAAGTGTAGAGTTATCCAGCACCATTTTGTCTGTCACATCTCCGGCGCATTCTCTGCAGACAAGTCCTCCTTTTGCCGCGCTGAACACGGCGGGGCGGTCTCTTTCCCCACATATCACGCACTGGAACACCTGCGGCGCCTGTCCGTTGACTGTCAGTGCTTTGAGTTCATATATGTAGCGGATCAGGCGGTCCGGAATATTCGGATTAATCAGCGCCCGGAGTGTCTGGTAGAGAAGTTTCAGCATTTCCCTTTCGTCATTGGCTTCTTTTGTATAATAATCTGCAAACTCAAGAAAATAGAAACCATAGTAAGCTCCTGTCATGTCCTCTCTGAGTTCTGCAAAGTAATTTGAGATGCTGGCAGACTGTATCGTATATGAAGTTCTTCCGGCATATACTGTAAATTCACCGAACGCGAAAGGATTCACCGCGCCTACGAGCGGGCTGTTCGGACGTCTTGCTCCCCGTGCAAATGCAGATATCTTCCCCTGTTCTCTTGTCAGTATGACCACGCGGCGGTCATACTCTCCGACAGGCATGGTTGAAAGTACCATGCCCGTAAGTACGATCTGATTCACGTTATTCCTTTCCGCAGCTCTGTTTCGGTATGCACGGCTATAACGGTCCTGAATCCTTTTCATCAGTTTCCCGCCTGTTTCTCTCCGTATGGCAGAGAGCGTCCTGCTCCTGACGGCTGCTGCTCTTCTCATGCATTTTAAATTTAAGATAATCATCGATCCTGCCGCTTGTTATAAACTGATTCCAGTAAATTTCTTTCATCGGTCCACCTCTTCTTCCGTGTCCTCCCTGACAGTTCGTCAGTCCCCTCAAAAAGCCCCAAAGACTCCCTGCAAAAATGCCGTTCAGGTTTCCCGGCATTGCCTGTGCCGCCAGAGATGATACAGTTAGGTTCTCCGATTCTCAAAAACACTATACCCCGCAAAAAATACCAGAACTTTTTGCAGGGTAAAGCCTTGACAGTTTCCAGCTCCGGATATTTTGTCGGAGGTATGTCAGGTTCCGAAGAAAAACAGGGCCGTCTGCCCGGCTTTCAGGAAAGCCTCTGCGGCAGCGACCATATTCAATTCATTCTCTGCTCAGGATCATTCCTCTTCCCGATATCCGAAGTTTTTCATCATGTAATCGCTGTCCCGCCAGTTCTTCTGAACTTTCACCCAGAGCTTCAGATTCACCCTGCAGTCCAGCATCCGCTCGATCTCATAGCGCGCCGTACTTCCGATCTTCTTGAGCATACTTCCCTGCTTTCCGATAATAATGCCTTTGTGGGAATCTCTCTCGCAGATGATTGTAGCATCAATGTGCATCACCTTTCGCTCCATCTTCATCCGGTCGATTGCAACCGCGATGCCATGAGGGATCTCCTCGTTCAGGCAGTGAAGTGCTTTCTCGCGGATCAGCTCCGCCACGATCTGACGCTCCGGCTGGTCTGTCACTGTATCCTCATCATAGAACTGCGGCCCGAAAGGGAGGTATTTCAGGATCACTTTTACAAGCACATCCGTATTGTCGCCGCTCCTTGCCGACACCGGAACGATATCCGCAAAATCATATTCTCTCCGGTATGTGTCGATGGCCGGAAGCAGATCTTCTTTCTTCACCATATCAATCTTGTTTATCACGAGGATGACCGGCGTCTTTACTCCCTTAAGCTGATCGATGATGTGCCGCTCCCCGGCTCCGATAAACGTGGTCGGCTCCACGAGCCAAAGTACCGCATCCACCTCATTTAAAGAGCGCTCGGCTATATTTACCATATATTCGCCCAGTTTATTCTTCGCTTTGTGGATACCCGGCGTATCCACAAATACGATCTGCCCGTCTTCCGTTGTCAGGACCGTCTGGATACGGTTCCGCGTTGTCTGCGGTTTGTTTGATGTGATCGCTATCTTCTGGCCGATCAGATGGTTCATCAGGGTGGACTTTCCTACGTTCGGTCTGCCGATCAGGGTGACAAAACCGGATTTAAAGTTATCTTTCATACATTCTCCTCTTCATCTGTAAAAGTTCAGCTCAGTGTCTTGACTTCCATGAACATCTCTTTATTCTCTTCGATCTTCTCTTCGCTTCCGATCACGCAGAGGGAATGTTCTTTCAGCATCGCCTCGAGCACTTTCGCGAGCGCACAGATATCTGCCTGATCTGCATCCAGGATCTGTGAGCGCTCCGTGCGGATCATCTCGTCCGTGACACGGTTCATATACAGGTTCATGGAACGGCTGCCCTTTGCGGACGGGTTCATCGGGCGGTCGAGATTACTGATCGTACCGATGATGAATTTGTTCATATCACGATCGCTTACATTGAAATTCTTCAGATAATCTACAACGCCCTCATAGATTTCCATCGTCTTCTTCAGATTCGGATCCCTGTAAGAGATAAGATATCCCTCGCCGATCCGGTTGAAATTGCTCATGCAGCCGTAAGCTCCGCCTTTCACGCGGATATTCTGCCACAGGTAGTCGTAGCTCAGGATGACTTTCAGGATCTGAAGCGCTCCCGTATACTCAGCGCCGCCGTCTATGAAGTTTCCTGTCCTTGCCACATACTGTACTTTCGATGAAGTCTTGAAGCCCTCGTTACGCTTCCTGCAGTGAAGGATGCACGGCCCGGATACATCATCCGCAGCTCCGGCATCTGTTCCCGCGTCCGCCGCGTCATTCAGCCTGCTGCCAACCGCAGAAAATGCTTTTTCCATCGGTTCGAGTCCTTCTTCTGCCGATGTGTAACTTATCATCATATTATCTGCACGGAAGATTTTTGCCGCGATCGCTTTCAGGCTGCGGATCAGTTCTTCCTTATGCCCTTCAAAGTCTTCCTCGATCCCTTTGACCACCTCATAATATCCGATGCCGTCCGTATCGTCCTTAAACTTGGCGATCGGCGAAGTGTAAGACAGGGAGCGGAGCGCCGCCGTCGTGTGTCCCGATGAGAGGAATGACATCTGCAGGCGGGATTTCAGCATGGCGAGGATTTCTTTAAGTCTCTTCTCATCATCCAGCTTTGACTCCATAAGGATCTCGCGCATCATGGAGAGAAGCACGTCCATCTTCGGGTACAGCGCTTTTCCCTTAATCTCAAATGTGGCGCGGAAATCTTTTTCTTTTACTTTCGTCACATCTGTGTAAAGCTCCAGAGATGTGCCGATACCGCCGGTATGGACATTGATCTCATTGAACAGCTCGCCATATTCATAATTTGTTGTATCGATAATGCCGAGTACACTCTGCAGGATCCCCACATAAGGAAGCTTCTCTTCTTTGATACCGGAGAGATCAAACATTAATGTGACATAGCCGATGCCGTTCGTCTCCACATTGTGGTGAACCATCTTCACGCCGTGGATCTCTTTTTCATCATTATAGACCGGAGCGATATCTCTGGAAATGTCCTCCCGCTTCAGCACCGGTATCTTCTCCAGATCTTCCGGGGCTGACTCTTCCTCCTGATATGCCTCCAGCTCTTTCGTATCCTGCACAAGCTTCTGTACTTCTTCCTGTGACAGGCTGTCTTTATAAGACTGCAGTTTTTCTGCAAGTTCACGGTCCATCCGCGCAGTGCGTCCCTGCTCCGGACGGATGATCACGATAGAGCCGTGTGTGTTATCCAGAAGATAAGTCTGTATCAGTTCTTCAAAATATCCGGTCTCCACCTGACTCTTCAGGAAGTCGAATGTGGGGATCGCTTCCATATGGATGAACGGCTTTTCCTCATCGTAGAGCCAGCTGTCAAAAAGCTGCAGCCCGTACATAAGTCCCCTCGGATAATTCCCGAAATCAGCCTCACGGAAACGGAATTCGTGATAGTTGATTCCGGCGCGCAGCGCCTTTCGGTCGGTGCCGTTCTCAACGATATTTTTCAGCGTATCTTCAATGACGCGGATAAACTCTTCTTTCTGCTCCATGTTGGCGTTCTTCGCGATCACCGAGAAAATCGGCTGGTACACACCATTGTCATAGGAGCCCATGATGTCCTTGCCGATACCTGCGTCCAGAAGCGCTTTCTTAAGCGGCGCCCCCGGAGCGCTCAGGAGCGCATAATCCAGGATCTGGAATGCCAGATACAGCTTTTCATCCAGAGATGTGCCAATTACCTTATTATAGGAAAGATAAGTATTATCAGAAATATTTTCGCCGCTTGCTATGGAATATTCCTGTACGATCTCTTTCATTTCCGTAAAAGGCTGCTGATACCGGATCTCGGAGTCCACCTCAATCTGATCAAAATCCGAGAGATATTTTTCATCCAGCCATCTCAGCTTTTCTTCCATGTCCATGTCTCCGTAGAGATAGATATAGCTGTTGGACGGATGATAATATTTCCGGTGGAAATCAAGGAACTGCTCATAGGTAAGCTCCGGGATCACTTCCGGATCACCTCCGGACTCATTTGCATAGGAAGTATCCGGGAAGAGGGAATTCAGGATCACGCGGTCCAGCACGCCCTCGGGCGATGAGAAAGCTCCTTTCATCTCATTGTAAACGACCCCTGACAACGTCAGTTCTCCGTCCGGGTCATCCAGATGATAGCTCCAGCCCTCCTGGCGGAATGTCTTGTCATTCTGATAAATGTTCGGATAAAATACCGCATCCATATATACGTGCATCAGGTTCTGGAAATCCTTGTCATTGCAGCTTGCCACCGGATACACAGTCTTATCCGGATAAGTCATCGCATTTAAAAAAGTATTGAGGGAACCCTTTACAAGTTCTACAAACGGATCTTTTACCGGGAATTCCCCTGAGCCGCAAAGCACGGAGTGCTCCATAATGTGCGGTACTCCTGTACTGTCAGACGGCGGCGTGCGAAAACCGATAGCAAATACTTTGTTCTCGTCATCGTTCCTCATAAGCAGCACCCGCGCGCCGCTTTTCTTATGTTTCAGAAGGACGCCCTGAGACTTCAGATCGGATAACTCCCTGTCCCGGATCACTTCATATGCTGTCAGATCATGTACACTCATACTCATATCTCCTTGTCTTTACTTTAATATAAAGCGGATACACAAAATCCGCTTCACTGCTGTGCTGAAAGAGCGGATCACACTGCCGGCCGCCATAAATCGCCGGTATACTGTGAGCCGCTCTATTAGTATAACACTATCCGAAGAAGTTTAAAAGTCAAGCATTTTTCTTTTTATAAACTCATCCTTATCTCCTCTGAAATACGGTAGCCCATGGGACGTATTTGCCGAGGACGCCAGCAGATGGATCTCACCTTTCTTTAGCCCGCATACCCGGGCTATGAAGTTCTGGGTAAATTCTGCGTACTGGATGTTCCGATATCGCACGGAGAGATACTGCTTTGCAAAATATCCTCCTGCGATCTTTAAGTACCGATCATCCGCGCCTACTCCGGCAGTCCGGTACTTTAAGATCATACCGGTCAGCAAAAACAGGATCAGGGCCGCCGCCGCGAGCCAGATATACAGGCGGTATTCACTTCCTGCCAGAGCGCTGCATATGAAAGCTCCGGCCGCCACAAAGAGAATATACACTGCCGCCGGAACCGACCATGCCGCCCACACCGATGCAGGCAGCCGGTCTACAGGCTGTTCCACAGATGTCGCAAACTCCGGAAGAAGCAGGGACAGCTTTTCTCTGAGTTGTTCCTGCGTGCAGTAGAGGACAAGGAAAGAATGCTGTTCTTCCTGGTCATCTCCCATCCCCACGTTGACGATCTCGGCCATATAGCGGCGTCCGATCCTGGCGAGGAACGACTGCCGGACCTTAAGCGCCTGTATCTTATCCACGGGGATCGTATACTCTACTCTCTTGAAAAATCCGTATTTAATATAAATCTTATCTCCCAGACGCTTTGCCCGGAAACCGTAATATCTGACAAAATCTTTCACAGTGTCCCAAAGCGTGGACAGTATGATAAAAACCGCCACAAGGATGCCGGCTGCCGCGCCTGCCAGAGACGCCATCAGATCCGTCTGCCCGAGCACCTCGGCAACGCTTATTATGGTTCCGGCGATGGCAAGCAGGAAAAGGGACACTGACAGGATACTGATGGAAAAGAAGCCATGCTGGAGGATATCTGCGATCCCCGCGTGCACGTCGTAATCCTCCGGTTCCCTCACGGCGAGGTATACACTGTCTGTACTTTCACCGTTATATCCTGATATCCCGGTCATACTGCCGTCTCCGGCCGCCTCTTCCATCTTTCTTGTGACTTCCTGCTGGAACCAGAGGGCATCGGATTTTTTCAGCACGATCTTTACATCCGTGCTGTCCGCCGTAGACCGGCTGTTCGTATCCAGCTTTACCTTACATGTGCCGAACAGCATCTCGATCAGGTTCTGTTCCAGATTGATATTGGAAATATTACGTATACCGATCGTATTTTTCTTTTTGTTTACCCTGCCCTTTTCTATCACGATGGCACTTTCATCGATCGATATGTATGTCCGCGCCCAGACAAGTGCCTGGACGATCAGAGTGAGCGCCAAAAGCGCCATAACTCCGAGTAGTATGAGAAATCCTCTTCCCGTAATGAATGAAAAATCCATATCTGCGATCTCATCTGCGCTCTGGACAAGCTGAGTGATAACGATCACGATAATAGCGGCGATCACTGCGCCTGTCTGTTCCAGGATGATCGATATGTGATTGCGGAAGCGGACTCCCTCCCTGATTTCCGTGCTTTTCATATCAGACTTTCCCTCCTGTACGGCTGCTTTCTTCTGTCTGCTGTTTGTCATCCGTCTGCCGGCGGACGTCCTTTCGGCTTTCCCTCTGTTCCGCCGCAATTTCATTGATCCGCTTTCTCAGCCTCTCTGCGATCCGCTCTGCCTTTTCTGCTTCAAGAAATGACAGCGTCACATCTCCTCCTCCGGTCGTCACGACGACTTTTGCCACTCCGAATATCTGGTCAAAAGGACCTCTCTTTGTCTGGAGCTTGTGCAGCCTTTCGATCGGAACAATGTTGCGTTTGACAAAAAGATACCCTTCTATGATATCGATACATTCATCATTGATGCTGTAACGATAACGGTGATAACGAAAATACGGACTAATGAGCACGTCCGCCAGCGTCAGAAAGATCAGCGCCAGAGATATCCACTTCCCGACTGTGATATTTTGAGGGAATATCCAGAATACATCTGCCGCAGCAATGATCGCAAGGACGATCGCCCCCGTCGCAAGTCCCGCCGCATACATACAGTAAAGCGCCCGTTTTGACAGTTTTTCATATAACGTATTTTCCTGTATCATAACAATACCTCTCATATTATTGTACTAAATATATAATACAATAATATGAGAGGCTGACGCTTTTGTCAACTGTTTTCTTCTATATCTTTATTTTGTTGCGCCGCAGGAGCAGTAGTAATAATCTGCGCAGGACTTCTTTTTATAGTATCTCTGGTCTTCTTTGCGGCAGACATGGAGTTGGGCGACAACTGTCCTCCCACTCTGTCCCGGCTCCAGACATTAAAACGGGAACTGTTCTTCTATTTTCAGGAGCCGGTTGTATATTTCCACATGCTCCATACCGCACAGTGAGCCTCCCCTGATATATCCGGCGCCTGACGCCACCGCGACATCCGAGGCAAGAGTATCCGCCGTCCGGTTTCCCATATGAGCTATCTCGACCATCGCGCCCATTTCACGTACTTTTTTGATCTGCTCAAAAGCATCCGTCAATGTCCCCGTCCGCCCCACATCGATCCTGACCGCGCCGCTGCGGCTTTCGCCGGATTCCGGCCGTCCGGCGTCCGCAGATATAAGATTTTCACTTATGATCCGCACTCTGTCGGGCAGACTGTCTGACAGGTTCTTCCATCCTTTTGTGTCGCCAGGGGCAAAAGGATCCTCTATTAAAGAGACAGGGAACTGTGATACAAGCTCTCTGTAATATTCCGTCATTTCCCCTGTCGTTCTCAACACCGTGCCGCCCCTTTCCCGCCCCTCAGAGGAGAACAGATACGCTTTTTCCTGTATATCGTACAGTGCCGGGGCGCCGATATCCAGAGCTATCCTGAGATCTCCGCCTACGTGACGCCCCGCGCGTTCCGCGGCGCTCCTGATCAGGCACAGCGCTTCCTGTGCGTCTCTTATCCCTGCCTGTATATCGTTTCGCTCTTCCTGTATATTCCCCATCCCGCGGGACCTTAATATGTCTTCGACCTCATGGTGCACCCGGATACATATGCGCAGCTGTTCCCGGAATGTTTCCCCGGTCGGAGGAACGATCATAAATCCCCGGAAATCCGGCATATTTCTGACATGCGGACCGCCGGTTATCATGTCTACTACCGGTAATGGCATCCCGGCTGCCTGCGTTCCTCCCAGATAACGGTACAGCGGGATATTAAGCGCGCCGGCCGCCGTCCGCGCTGCCGCCGCCGATACCGCCAGAGTGACCGGGCCGCCCGTGCCGTGCCCGTCTGCCGTCCCGCCCGTTCGTGTCAGTATCCTGTCGATCTCTGCCTGGTCGAAAATATTAGTCCCGATAAGTTCCTGTGCAATACAGCAGTTGATGTTCTCCACTGCACATGTGGCGCTGTCATCCCCTGCATTTTTCCTGCTCAAACTTTTTTCCCGACTGCTCTCTGTCCTTCCTGCGCACCTTTCAGGATCTGTCAGCGATACCGATGCAGCCCCGACGACGTCCTCGTCTGCAAGCACCTCCACTTCCACTGCCGGACGACCGCCTGCATCAAGTATCTCTCTTGCGAACAGATCCCGGATCGGTAAATATCTGTCCATTTCCTGCGCCCTCCTTTTTCACATCTGAGACTTATTATCTCCTTTGGGAGATATCTTAATGCGTT
>CALWAR010000110.1 GCA_944375765.1 uncultured Mediterraneibacter sp.
AACATATCAAGACAGTCTGTTTTTTATATCATCCCCTTCTTGAAAGCGGCAAACGAAAAATAGATGAATAGCATAAGAAATTCCCGCTATTATCTGACTATTTCTTTTGCGTTTCGCAAACGCCTAAGTATATCAGAATATATCCTCTTATTGTTCTGGAATATATTTCTTCTTCTGTTCCTCCGCCGCCTCTTAAGGGACGGCTTAAGATCACTGGCCTGTGATCGCCGTGTTCAGGCGGGTGATGTCGCTGGTGACGCTCCTGAGAAGATACTGGTACTGGAGAGACGTCCTCGTCAGTTCCATGATCTCCACGTCTGCATTGACGTTATTCCCGTCCACTCTAGAGGATTCCTCTTCCGACGTATGTACCCGGTAGTTGCTCCTGTCTATGGCTCCGGCTACAGTCTGCGCGTTTCCGTCCGCAGCTTCCAGCCTCCTCTGAAACTCTTCCTCGAATGTAACATACTTCGCCTTGTAGCCGGGAGTTTCCACGTTCGCAAGATTATCCGCGGTGACAGACTGCTTCTGCCAGAGGAAGTCCAGGGCTTTTGACGCCATGCTGATCGCGTTTCCGTAAATTCCGTTTATAGCCATATTAAGACACGTCCTTTCCTTATATTAATGCTTACGCAGTTATCAGGCGAATCGTCCGATATCATCCAAAACATCTCCGAAAACCTTTTCGCTGATCTGTTTCCCGACTCTTCTTTCCCGCCTGAATTCGACGTTTTTCGCTAATTTTCTTGTTATTTTACCCCCCCCCCATGGGGATTGTCAAGCAATAAATGCATAAAAATTCATAATTTCACAAATTAAAAATTTAACAATCATGATTTTACAAAAGATTTGCAAAAGATTTGTATTTTAACCGCTTATCTTTGTAAAAATAATGTCGAAAATAACTATATGGTGGGATATATTACTTTCACTTTCAGCTTTTCTATTGAAAGTATTGAAAGCCTTTCTGTTATATCATTAAACCCTACTACTTGACGAAATTATGGAAGGAGTAAAAGAAATGCATCAAAAAACAACTTTAAAACTGAAAACACATATCGTTTGTTTTCTTCTGGCGCTGACCGCGTGGATCGCGGCGGCCGCGGGGATCGTTGCTTCCATGCAGGGAGGCGGCTCTTTTTCCGTCCTGACTGCGGTTGAGATCCTGATCCTTGTCGTCTCGGCCGTGCTGCTCGCCGTGCTGCTCGTCATGACAGGAAAGCAGCTTTTCATACCTCTTGCCGAGTGCGCGGCCCGGCTGAACGCCCTCGCCGCCGGAGATCTGGAGTCTCCCATGCCCGACTGTAAGCGGATCGGAGAAGTAGGCGAGCTGGTCAAAAGCGCCGAGGAACTCACGGGAGTGCTCCGTCAGATCATTTCTGATGAGGAGAGGATACTTACCGAGGCGGGAAACGGCAACTTTACTGTTTCCTCTGAGTGCAGGGACTTATATAAGGACGGGTTCCGCCCGCTGCTTACTTCCATGCAGTTCCTCCACTTCCACCTGAGCGACACTCTCGGCCAGATCGGCGAAGTTGCCAGCCAGGTAGACTCGGGGAGCGGCCAGGTGTCCGACGGCGCCCAGGCTCTTTCGCAGGGCGCTACCGAGCAGGCAAGTTCTGTCGAGGAGCTGGCAGCCACGATCAACGATATCTCCACACAGATCACAGAGTCCGCTCATAATGCAGAGACGGCCAGCAATCTTGCCAGCGCTGTCGGCAACGATATGATGGACAGCAATCTCCATATGAGCGAGATGACTAACGCTATGGCAGAGATCAAGGAGACTTCCAACCAGATCCACAAGATCATCAAGACGATAGAGGATATCGCTTTCCAGACGAACATCCTGGCTCTGAACGCCGCTGTCGAGGCTGCAAGGGCAGGCTCCGCAGGAAAAGGATTCGCCGTCGTCGCCGACGAGGTCCGCAACCTGGCAGGCAAGAGCCAGGACGCAGCGAAAGATACGGCTACCATGATCCAGAACGCGATCTCCGCAGTCGACAAGGGCATCACGATCGCCGACGCGACGGCAGAGTCCATGAACAAAGTCGTGGCAAACGCCCAGATGGTAGTCGACCAGATCAGTTCTATCTCTGATACATCCAAGACACAGGCTGAGGCAGTCTCACAGGTAACGGCCGGGATCGACCAGATCTCCAGCGTAATCCAGACCAACTCCGCTACAGCCCAGGAGAGCGCGGCAGCCAGCCAGCAGTTGTCGGCGCAGGCAGTTCTCCTCCACAAGGTTGTCGGGGAATTCAAGATCCGCAGCGGACAGGAGATGGATCGTCTCGCCGCTTCTCTGCGTGCAGATACGGGACGTACATATGCAAGAAAGTTCTCCTCCCAGCAGAGTATGGCGGATACAGCGCCGCTTCCGCAGACTGATGTTGCTTCCGGGGATCCGGCAGACACGGCTCCTCTTCCGGAATACGGCGCTCCTGAGTCCGTCGTTTCCGCTCCGGCTGCATTCAGCGGTTCTTTCGTCGGTAATGATGATAAATACTAAAAAGGTGCGCGCCCTTTTGGGCGCACACCGACCTTTTCTGAATTGGTTAACCCCGCAGGGATGCGCTTTATTAGCGCATCCCTGCGGGGTTTTTCTCGCTTTTTTTGTTATACCGGGCAGAACCGGTATCCGTTATGAGGTCTCTTTTGGCTTTGCCGCCTCTGCTTCCTGCTCCGGACTTGTTTCTTCTGCCTGTACTTCGTTTTCT
>CALWAR010000111.1 GCA_944375765.1 uncultured Mediterraneibacter sp.
GATATGAACTGCTTCCGGATGTACCGTATGAGAGAAGGAAGATCCAGTACGAGGATGTATTTCCGATCCTGTATCTGAAATACAGGCTTCTCGGAAAGAGTTCGCAGAAAAATATCAAACATCTGGTGATCGATGAAATGCAGGATTACTCCTTTATGCAGTATGTGATCCTTCAGAATCTGTTCCAGTGCAGGATGACAATCCTGGGTGATTACGCACAGACTTTGGATACAAAACAGCATGACGTGCTGAAATTCCTGCCGAAGATATTCGGCAAATATATACGGAAGGTCATATTGAATAAAAGCTACCGCAATACTTATGAGATCGCAAAATATGCAGCACAGATCAGCGGCATCACAGGGCTTGAGCTGCTGGAACGGCATGGCAGGCCGGTAGAGGTAAGAAAATTCGCAGCAGAAAAGGAGATGCTTGACGCGATCACGGAAAATATCAATCTGGGCACAGACGGATACGAGACAGGGGCTGTTATTACAATGACTGAGGACGAGGCTTATGACATCTATCGTCTGCTGAAAAAGCGCGGCGTTGACGCAGCATATGTAGACCGCGACAGTTCCGCATTTAAACGGGGACTGACAGTAACTACATTCTATCTGGCGAAAGGGCTGGAATTCGATCAGGTATTTACCATACGCGGGAAGAAAGAAAATCCGCTGGCAGAACAGGCAGAATATATCTGCGCAACAAGAGCACTTCAGGAATTGTATGTATATGAGAACGAATCAGTTCTCTGATGGTAGATTCCATGAAAGCCATATGAGGTATAAACTGCCTCCCATGGGAAATGTTATAGATAAACAAACATGGGAGGCACAAGAATGGAATCCATATGGAGTAAGACATCTGAGAGGACAAAAAGGCCGCTGTTAGACAGTGACATTCATACAGATGCGGCAGTGATCGGCGGGGGTATGGCGGGAATACTGACAGCATATCAGCTTGAAAAAGCCGGCGTGCATGCGGTTGTATTGGAAGCAGACCGGATCGGCGGCGGGCAGACGAAAAACACTACAGCAAAGATCACATCTCAGCACGGGATGTTCTGTCATACATTCATTGAGAAAAAGGGAGAAGAGACCGCAGAAAAATATGTACAGGCCAATCAGAGCGCGGTTGAGGAATATAAAAGGATCGTGCGTGAGGAGAAGATTGACTGTGATCTTAGAGAGACAGATGCTTATGTGTACTCAATGGATGGTGAAAAGCTGAGACAGGAGACGGAAGCGGCGCAGAAACTTGGAATCAATGCCTCCTTTGAGCCGCAGATTGAGATCCCGGTTTCCTGTGCAGGTGCGGTTCGTTTTCCGGACCAGGCACAGTTTCATCCTTTGAAATTTATCGAGTCACTCTCAAAATATCTGACAGTGTATGAAGATACTCCGGTTACAGATGTAGATGGAAATCTGATCAAGACATCCTGTGGGAGCGTAAGAGCGGAAAAGATCGTGTTTGCCACACATTTTCCCTTTATAAATTTTCCCGGCATGTATTTCGCAAGGATACATCAGGAACGGTCCTATGTGATCGCGCTGGAGAATGCCGGCACATTAAACGGTATGTATATCGGGGACGGGAAAGACACTCTTTCTTTCCGACAGTATGACAAATACATCCTGCTTGGCGGGCAGGGACACCGCACCGGGGAAAACCGGGAGGGCGGCTGTTATGAAAGATTAGAAGCGGCCGCGGAAAGATTTTATCCAGAAAGCAGTGTGTCGGCTTGCTGGTCAGCGCAGGACTGCATGACATCAGACGGGATCCCGTTTATCGGACAATATGCCGCAGACCGTCCGGACTGGTATGTGGCGACCGGTTTTCAGAAGTGGGGTATGAGTTCGTCTATGGTATCTGCAATGCTTCTCAGAGATATGATCTGCGGGGATGAGAATCCTTATGCAGAAGTATTTTATCCCTCGCGATTCTCGTCCGAAGAGCTGCCGCAGATACTCAAAGACAGCGGAAAAGCCGTGAAAGGACTGACAAAACGTTTCTTTCATCTACCGGACGAGACGACCAGCGCTCTTGAACGCGGACACGGAGCGATAGTCGATACCCCGCAGGGAAAGGCAGGAGTATATAAGTCAGAGGATGACAGGATATTTCAGGTCGATGTCGTCTGCCCGCATATGGGGTGCGAACTGGCATGGAACCCGGATGAGCTGTCATGGGACTGTCCCTGTCATGGATCGCGGTTCGATTATGAGGGAAATCTGCTGGACGGACCGGCACAGGAGGGAATCCATGATGAAGACTGATTTCTACAGATAGCGCTCCATGTAGCGGGAACAGGCGCGCCGCACATAATGACAGACAGTGAGACTTAATACAATGCAAAAGAGAAGGATTATGAAGATAACATTTATTACGGTAGGAAAGATAAAAGAAAAATATTTAAGAGACGCCATCGCAGAATACAGCAAGCGTCTAAGCCGCTATTGTAAACTGGAGATCATCGAGGTGGCAGACGAAAAGACTCCGGATCAGGCAAGTGAGACTGTGGAAGAAGATATCCGCGCCAGAGAAGGAGAGAGGATTCTGAAATATATCAGGGATGATATGTATGTGGTCACTCTTGAGATTGGTGGGAAGATGCTCTCCTCGGAAGAATTTGCAGGGAAAATCGAAGCGCTGGGAGTGCAGGGGAAAAGCAGCATAGCTTTCGTGATCGGCGGATCTATCGGACTTGGGAAAGAGGTACTGAAGCGGTCGGATTATGCGCTGAGTTTTTCTAAGATGACTTTTCCACATCAGTTGATGCGGGTGATTCTGTTGGAGCAGGTGTATCGGGGGTATCGGATCATAAATGGGGAACCATATCACAAGTAAGTGCGGTTTTTTGTATTTGGGTATGATATGGCGTGAAGTAATGAATCATGAAGAGTACCTGAAAGGGAGCGGACAGATGTGCTGCTCTCTTTTTGTATGAGTGAAAAATAGAATGACAGGGAAATATTAAGGGTGTTATAATAGATTAAATGACTTGACAACTTGGAATTTATGTGGGGCAAATAATATGATATTACAGAATGATATTTGTAATGTAAATATCTCCATAGATACAACATACACTGTTGGGTCAACGGACAATAAACCATATGATTTGGCGATAAATCCAAGGCACTTAAAACACAGTGATATGTATAAGGCATTCTCTATACAAATAGATTTGTTCAGCAAAACAATCAGCATTGCATTGATAGGCGATTTTTATAGCTATGACAAAGATTGTGCTGTGCTTGAGGATAGAATTTTAACCATCTTACAAAATGACGCTATTGTTCAGTTGAATATAAATGATGGTACTATGATAAAGTTCAAAGAATTTGATTGTTTTGGCTGTAATTATGGAATATACAGAGTACAGAACGGTTAT
>CALWAR010000112.1 GCA_944375765.1 uncultured Mediterraneibacter sp.
ATATAGAATATATAAAGGAACATGCGAAGTCGGACGAGTGTATTATCGTATTTACGAGTCTCCGGGAAGGGGAGGAGATCCGGCTTGCAAAAGAAGGACCGGTAAATGCTCTTGATGAGACGGCGGATATCGTTTCTTTTTGAGAGAGCTGCTGAGCGGAAAGGTTATGAGAGGGTATGTATCGAATCATAAAGGTGCTGAACAACAACGGAATCCTTGTGTATCACAATGAGACAGGAAAGGAACTGATCCTGATGGGAAACGGGATCGGATTCGGCAGGAAGCCGACGCAGCAGATCGAAAGCGTGCCCGGAGCGAAAGTATATTCTCTTGTCACAAGACGGAAACAGCAGTCAGTGCTTAAAGTCGTCAATGGGATACATCCGGGTTTTATTGAGGCGTCCGGACGTATCATAGAAGAGGCGGAAAAGGTCTTTAAAGAAGTAAACCACGAGATTCTTCTTCCCATGGCTGACCACATTGCTCTTGCGGCAAAGCGGGCGAAAGAAAACCGCCAGATCCCCAACCCGTTTACTCCGGATATCCGGGTGCTCTTTTCCAGGGAATATGCAGTGGCGATGCGCGGACGGGATATTATCAGGAAGATGACCGGGTGTGAAATATCGGACGACGAGGTGGGATTTCTCACGCTCCATATCCATGCCGGACTGTCAGACGAACAGGTATCCGTGACGTTAGATACGACGCGGATCATCAATGAGGGGATCCGGATGATCGAACAGGAATTTCAGCAGAAGTTTTCCGAGGATTCTCTGGCATATACCCGTCTGATGAGCCATCTTTATTATATGGTGGCGCGCACGAGAAACGGAGAAGCGACCAATGTAGACTTCAATGATTTCATCTTCAGCAATTATCCTGAGACGGGACGCGTGGCAAAGAAAGTCTGCGCTTATATGAGCGGGGAGCTGAAAAAGCCGGTAGGAAAGGAAGAGATCGGATTTCTTGCGCTCCATATCCAGAGAGTAATCTCTCCTGAAACATTGTAGAAAAAAGAGAATCTTGTTATACTGATCGGTGTATGGCGGAGTTTTTGTCTGCTGTGCACCGATCTGTCTGTTAAAGGAGGGCTTATGTATAAGATACTTATCGTGGAAGACGACCTGCCCATGGCGCAGGCGATACAGAAAGAGATGAAGATGTGGGGGAACGAAGCAGAATATGTGCAGGATTTCCAGAATGTGCTGACAATATTTACGTCATATGATCCGCATCTGGTACTCATGGATATCACGCTGCCGTTTTACAACGGCTATCACTGGTGCAGCGAGATCCGGAAGATATCCAATGTACCGATCATATTTATCTCATCTGCCGCTGATAATATGAATATCATCATGGCGGTCAATATGGGAGGGGACGACTTTGTGGCAAAGCCGTTTGACTTAAGCGTCCTGACGGCGAAAGTACAGGCGGTGCTCAGAAGAACATACGACCTGGCAGGAAAGATCCCTGTCCTGGAACACAGAGGCGCGATACTCAACCTGTACGACACGACGCTCACTTATGAAGGAAACAAGATCGATCTGACAAAAAATGAGTTCCGCATCCTGCAGACACTGATGGAAAATAAAGGCCGGCTGGCGAGCCGGGATACGCTTATGACAAAATTGTGGGAGACAGATAATTATATTGAAGAGAATACACTGACGGTCAATATTGCGCGCTTAAGAAAGAAGCTTGAGAAAGCGGGCCTTACAGATTTTATCACAACCAAGGTGGGGGAAGGCTATATCATCACACAGGATGCAGAGGGGAGATGAGAAAATGAAGCAGTTTTTCCGATATCTCTATGACTGCCGCCATGTGTGGCTGTGGGGGATGATAAGCGGAGTGATATTTGCAGGTGTATTTGCCCTGTATGGGATCCGGATGGAAGCGGTGTGGTATCCGCTTCTTTTATCTGCCCTGTTCGGCCTGCTTTTTCTGGCGCTGGGATTTTTAAAATACAGACGGAAACATATGGAGCTGGAGCGACTGCAGCCCGGGGAGGCGCCGTGCGCGGAGTATCTGCCCCGGGCGGACAGTCTGACAGAGAGCGACTATCAGGCGCTTGTGCTCCGGGAAGAGGAGGCAAACCGCGTGAGAAAAGAAGAGTGGGACAGCGCCAGGAACGATATGAATGATTATTACGCTGTGTGGGTACACCAGATCAAAGCGCCTATCGCTGTTATGCGCGTCATGCTCCAGCAGGAGGATACCCAGGAGAACAGAGAGCTGTCGGCAGAATTGTTCCGCATTGAGCAGTATGCGGAGATGGCGCTTTACTATATCCGTCTCGGCGAGGGGGCTTCCGATCTGGTCATTCAGGAGTATGAACTGGACGATATCATCCGGAAAGCAGTGCGCAAGTATGCCGGACAGTTTATCCGCAGAAAGATACGGCTTGTATACAATGGAACAGGTGAACGCGTGGTGACGGATGAAAAATGGCTCTCCTTTATCATTGAGCAGATCCTGTCCAACGCGGTGAAGTATACTTCGGAAGGGGGAACCGTCACCATAGCGGTGGACGAGAGGAAACAGCTTTCTATCACAGATACGGGGATCGGTATTTCACCGGAAGACCTTCCGCGGATCTTTGAAAAGGGATATACCGGCTATAACGGTCGTCTGGACAAAAAGTCTACCGGGATCGGACTGTATCTGTGCAGGGTGGCAGCGGACAAGCTGGGGCACAGGCTAATGGCACAGTCGGGGCCGGGAAAGGGCAGCAGATTTGTCATCGATCTGGAGACGTATTCACTGCAGGCGGAGTAGGCGGCGCTCTTGTTACAGAGAGCGTCCGCACACTCGCGCCGTCCGCTCACCCGCGCCGCCTGCGCATTCGCAAAACCGTACCTGCGGTACTAACTGCCGCATACGCGGCTGTTTTGCTCATCATGCGGTGTGACAAAAGCGTCACATGGACCGGCCGGATTGTCACAGGATTCGATGTCGGCGTTCCGGCCTATTTTGCTATACTGAGTCCAGAAAACATGAAGGAGGTCAGTTTCATGACTGTTTTGGAAGTGAAGAATCTGAAAAAGATATACCGCACACGGTTTGGCGGGACTCAGGTGCAGGCCCTCTCTTGCGTGAATTTTTCCGTGGAGGAGGGAGAGTATGTGGCGATCATGGGCGAGAGCGGAAGCGGAAAGACTACGCTTCTGAATATGCTGGCCGCCCTGGATAAGCCGACGGAGGGGGAGGTGTTTCTGGACGGGAAGCCGCTCTCGACGATCCAGGATAAGAATATCTCGGAGTTTCGCCGGGATAACCTGGGCTTTGTGTTCCAGGAGTTCAATCTTCTGGACACGTTCAATGTAAAGGATAACATTCTCCTGCCGCTCGTGCTCAGAGGAGAGACGTACAAGGAGATGACGGAGAAGCTCATGCCCATTGCAGAGGAGCTTGGGATTGCGTCTCTGCTGGAAAAGTATCCCTATGAGATCTCCGGCGGACAGAAACAGAGAGTGGCGGTATCAAGAGCGCTGATCACAGATCCTTGTATCATCCTGGCGGACGAACCTACGGGAGCGCTGGATTCCCGGTCGACAGACGAGCTTCTGGCGCTCTTCGCAAAGATCAACCAGAAAGGACAGACGATCCTCATGGTGACGCACTCGGTCAAGGCGGCGAGCAAAGCGGGGCGGGTTCTTTTTATCCGTGACGGAGAAGTATACCATCAGGTCTACAGGGGAAATATGTCGGATGAGCAGCTCTACCAGAAGATATCCGATACGCTTACATTACTTGCGACAGGTGGTGACAGGCGATGAGGGGCGGATTTTATATCAGACTGGCAAAAGACGGGATCGTGAAGAACAGGAAACTTTACTTTCCATACATTCTCACCTGTATCTGCATGATTATGATGTTTTATATTATTTACTATCTTGGGTTTTCGGCTGACTTTACGTCGGTGCGGGGCGGAGAAATGCTCCAGTCTTTCCTCAGTCTGGGAGTGTTTGTCATAGCGATCTTCTCTCTGATCTTTCTGTATTATACGAATTCATTTCTGATCCGCAGAAGACAGAAAGAATTCGGACTTTACAACATACTTGGGATGGGAAAACGCAATCTGGTCAAGATCCTTGTGTGGGAGAATGTGCTGACAGCGGTGCTCTCCATTGTGTCGGGGCTTCTTCTGGGAATTCTTTTTTCCAAGCTGGCAGAGCTTGCCGCGATCCGTATCCTGGGCGGAGAGACCGGATTCGCGATCCGGGTAGAGCCGCAGCCGATCATAGTAACGGCAGTTCTTTTTCTGGGTATCTTTCTCCCCATCATGCTGCGGATGATCTTCTACATCTTCCGGCTGCGCCCGGTAGAAATGCTGAAAAGTGAAAATGTAGGCGAGAAACCGCCGAAAGCAAACTGGATCCTGGCGATCATAGGAGCGGCACTGCTGGCCGGGGCGTATTATCTGGCGGTGGCGGTCATCGATCCTATGTCGGCGATGCTCATGTTCTTTAACGCGGTTGTTATGGTGATCATCGCTACGTATGTGCTTTTTATCTCGGGATCTGTAGCGCTGTGCAAACTGCTTCAGAAGAATAAGAAATATTACTATAAAACAAAACATTTTGTCTCCCTTTCATCTATGGTCTACCGCATGAAGAGGAATGGAGCGGGACTTGCGTCGATCTGTATCCTTTCCACTATGGTGCTTGTCACACTGTCGTCTACGGTGTGTCTGTATGCACAGACTGAGGACGGGATCCAGAAGAGATATCCGCACGATATTATGATGGAGTTTACTTCGGATGATTACACGGAGACAGAACCGTATAAAGAAATCGTTTCTGAAGTGCTTTCCGAATACGGAGAGGAAGCGGAAAATGTGGAAGACTTCCATATGTACAGCACAGCAGGATTTCAGTATGGCGATGAGTTCAGGCTGAGCATGTCCGGTTATTCTGAGACGGGCGCAGGGGATATAGAATCAATCAGGAGTGTCTATATGATCAGTCTTGAAGATTATAACCGTCTTACAGGTGAAAGCCGGGAAATGGCGGACGATGAACTTTTTCTGTATTCGTTTAAGGCTGACTATGATTATGATACGATATCGATCGCAGGATTCGGTACATGGAATGTAGAACTGCTGGAGCATCAGCCTTTCCCTGTGGGGAGGGCACAGGCCAATGCCGAGGGTTCATATTTTATTGTGGTGAAAGATTTATCAGTGATACAGCAGATCGAGGAGTACAGAAACTCGCTTGCGGAAGATGATGACAGTCTGATAGTCGCCTACATTGAAGAAAGTTACGGCTTTGATCTGTCCTGTGATGATGAGAAACAGACGGAAATCTATAACACGATCCTGGAGCGGATCGGAGAATTGATAAGTCAGGAGAATGGTGTGGACTATCCACATTATTATATCGACTCCAAGGCGGGCGGAAGAGCGGATTATATCGCGATTAACGGCGGACTTTTCTTCCTGGGCGTACTTCTCGGCGCGGTATTCCTCTTTGGCACAGTGCTGATCATGTACTACAAGCAGATCTCGGAAGGCTACGAGGATCAGGATCGTTTCGATATCCTGATGAAAGTGGGCATGACCCAGAAAGAAGTGAAGCAGAGCATCAATTCGCAGGTGCTGACGGTATTCTTCCTGCCGCTGATCACCGCAGGAATCCACCTGGCTTTTGCATATCCGCTGATCTCGAAGATACTGCTCCTTATGTCGGCTGTGGAGGAAAGCCTTTTGATCCTTGTGACGATATGCTGCTATCTTGTGTTTGCCCTGTTCTATGTGATCGTCTATATTATCACGTCGAAAGGATACTACACAATTGTCAGTGGAAGAGAGAAAAATCTATAATAGTTCAGCCGCGCCATTCGTAAAACCGCACTTCGTGCTTATTGCGGCTGCCGCCGCTGTTCCATGACTGAACTATCACAAAAATTTACAAAAATATGCCAAAAACGCTGTTCAATTTGTGCATAATGATGATATAATCTAACTGTGAATAAAAGACCGGGGATTCGGGCGGCTGCTGCGGATTCCCGGTACGATAAATACAGCGCTCATGCAGCGCTTCGCAGGAAGGAGTGACACATATGATGCAGCATACGGTCATCACGATCGGCAGACAGTTCGGAAGCGGAGGACATGAGATCGGAAACAAACTTGCCGGGAGGCTTGACATCCCGCTCTACGATCATAATCTGATCCGCATGGCGGCACAGGAGCTGCGCATCAGCAATGAAGATGCGACAAAGGTGGATGAGACAATCCTGGGGAGATTCCTTTCAGCCTATGCATCAAGCAGTCTGGAATACCGTGTATTCATGAACAGTGATGAATCAGGAAAGACGCTGACAGACCGGGTGTATGAGAGGCAGTCGGCGATCATCCGTAAACTGGCGGAGGAAGGACCGGGAATCTTCGTCGGGAGATGTGCGGACTATATTCTCGGAGATTATACAAACTGTATCAATGCATTTATCTATGCATATAAAGACGACCGGATCCGCCGGATCATGAAACTCTATAAGATGGATGAAAAGCAGGCGGCAGATAAGATCAGAAAAATGGACCGTGACAGGAAAAACTATTATGAGGCGCGCACGAAAAGAGAGTGGGGAGGCATCGACGCCAACAGCATGATGTTCAACGCGAGTCTTTTGGGGATCGACGGCGTGGTAGACGCGCTGGAGGCGATCTACAGGAAGTGGGAGAACCGGGAGTAACGGATGAGAAGAATAAAAAGGAGAGACGGAAAAATGTACGTGCAGAGTTTTTCCGCCTCTCCTTTTTCGTTTACTGTGCACTTGCAGTTCAGCCCGCGACATTCGCAAAGCCGAACTATTGTGCTTACCGCGGCTTGCGCCGCATCTTTGCTCATAAACGGGCGCTCAGCACATCTGATTGCCAGTCGCCAGATTCTTATGCAAGCATAAATCTATCTCCTGGCATCAGATGGCTGAACTGTTGAGCTAAAAACCGAGTGTGCTCGATATTTCTGTTGTAAGACGCAGAGCCATATGGTATAATCAGATGATATCTAAAAAGGTATCTCCTGCCGGAGATGTGGAACTTGAAAAGTAGTTTTTAAATGGAATGAAAGGGAAATGGAAATGAGTTTTATATCGTATCTGATCAACGGATTGAGTCTGGGCAGTGTCTATGCGATCATTGCTCTTGGATATACCATGGTCTATGGTATCGCGAAGATGCTCAACTTTGCCCACGGCGACGTCATCATGGTAGGCGCTTATATGGCGCTCATCGCCATGTCTCAGGCGGGGATGTCGCCTGTCATAGCGGTGCTCATCGCGATCGTCGTATGTACTGCGCTCGGCGTCGTGATCGAGAGGATCGCGTACAAGCCGCTCAGGAATGCATCGTCCTCACTGGCGGTGCTCATCACTGCGATCGGCGTCAGCTATCTGCTCCAGAACAGCGCGCTTCTGATCTTCGGTGCGAACGCACAGACGTTCCCGTCAGTGATCAAATGGAGCGGGTTTACATTCGCCGGAGGGCAGCTTAACATCTCAGGCGTGACGGTCGTGACGATCGCAGCCTGCCTTATTATCATGACAGCTCTTGTTGTATTTGTACAGAAATCAAAACCGGGACAGGCCATGCGGGCGGTTTCTGAGGATAAAGGAGCGGCTCAGCTCATGGGGATCAATGTGAACAGAACGATAGCACTTACATTTGCCATCGGCTCTGCACTGGCGGCTGTCGCAGGCGTGCTGTACTGCTCCGCGTATCCGAGCCTGACGCCGTATACAGGGGCCATGCCAGGGATCAAGGCGTTTGTTGCGGCTGTGTTTGGCGGGATCGGATCGATACAGGGGGCGTTTATCGGCGGTCTTCTTCTTGGCATCATCGAGATATTCGGCAGAGCCTACATCACATCTCAGATGGCGGACGCACTTGTGTTCGCTGTCCTGATCATCGTGCTCTTAGTAAGACCTGCGGGACTCTTAGGTAAGAAGATTCAGGAGAAAGTGTAGGTGAACGATATGCTGAAGAAAATGAATAAAAATACAAAAAGCAATCTTATCACATACGGCATCGTGATCGCGGCGTTTGTCATCATGCAGGTTCTGATCAGCGCCGGGAGTGTCTCCAGTCTGCTTGAGGGACTTATGGTGCCGTTATGCGTCTACGTTATCCTTGCCGTGTCTTTGAATCTTGTGGTGGGCATCCTGGGGGAACTCAGTCTGGGGCATGCCGGGTTTATGTGCGTGGGGGCCTTTTCCAGCGCATTTTTCTCGAAATGCATGCGGGACGTCATTGAGAACGGAGCGCTCAGATTTTTCCTTGCCATGCTCATCGGCATCGCGGTGGCCGCAGTATTCGGCATCCTCATCGGTATTCCGGTGCTGCGTCTGAAAGGAGATTATCTGGCGATCGTGACGCTGGCGTTCGGCGAGATCATCAAGAATCTGGTCAATGTCCTGTTTATCGGAAAAGACTCCAATGGTTTTCATTTTTCTACCAAAGACGTTATGGGACTGAACATGGAGGCGGACGGAACGGTCATTGTGAACGGACCGCAGGGGATAACAGGCACTCCGCAGGATTCTACATTTCTTGTGGGCTTTATTATGATACTCATCACCCTCTTTATCGTGACCAATCTGATCAACTCGCGGGATGGAAGAGCCATCATGTCCATCCGCGACAACAGGATCGCGGCGGAGTCCGTTGGGATCAATATCACGAAATACAAACTGATGGCGTTTACGATATCAGCAGCCCTGGCAGGAGGAGCGGGCGTTCTTTACGCGCACAACCTGTCTACGCTTACGGCGAACACGAACAACTTCGGCTACAATCAGTCGATCATGATACTTGTATTCGTCGTGCTGGGCGGCATCGGCAATATCAGAGGTTCGATCATAGCGGCGGTAATCCTCACTCTCCTGCCGGAGCTTCTGCGCGGACTGTCAGACTATCGTATGCTTATCTATGCGATCGTGCTGATCCTGATGAGGCTCTTTAACTGGGCGCCCAAAGCGATCCAGTGGAGAGAGAAATATCTCACCTAAAAAAAAAAAAAAAAGGAGGCTGTGAAATAATGGCATT
>CALWAR010000113.1 GCA_944375765.1 uncultured Mediterraneibacter sp.
CGGAGGAAAAGGTTTCTATGAGTAAGATCGCATTTATGTTCCCGGGACAGGGAGCACAGAAAGCCGGAATGGGCAAAGATTTTTATGAACAGAGTGAAACAGCAAGGAAAGTCATCGACAAGGCGACCGAACTGCTGGACATAGATATGAAAGCATTATGCTTTGAAGAAAATGATAAGCTGAACCAGACAGAGTATACACAGGCGGCGCTTGTGACTGTCTGCATGGCAATGGAACACGTATTGAGAGAGCGCGGACTGAAAGCTGACGTGACGGCGGGACTAAGCCTTGGAGAGTACTGCGCCATCGCATCGGCAGGCGGAATGAGCACGGAGGACGCGATCACTACGGTGAGAAAGCGCGGAATCCTTATGCAGAACGCAGTGCCGGGCGGAAAAGGTACGATGGCGGCAGTGCTGGGCATGAACGGCGGGGATATCGAGAAAGTTGTTGATCCGATCGACGGCGTTTCGATCGCCAATTACAACTGTCCGGGGCAGATTGTTATCACGGGATGGAAAGAGAGCGTTGAGAAAGCCACGGAGGAACTGAAGGCTGCCGGAGCAAAGCGGGTAATGCCGCTGAATGTAAGCGGACCGTTCCACTCTCCGATGCTGGAAGAGGCGGGAAGAGAGCTGGGGCAGGTACTTGCAGGCGTGCAGCTTTCTCCGCTGGAAATCCCTTATGTGACAAATGTGACGGCAGAGTATGTAACAGACATCTCTGAGACAAAAGCGCTTCTGGCAAAGCAGGTGGCATCATCTGTGCGCTGGCAACAGAGCGTGGAGAACATGATCGCTGACGGAGTGGATACATTTGTAGAAGTCGGGCCGGGCAGGACACTGGCCGGATTCATGCGCAAGATCAACCGTGACGTGAAAGTATACAATGTCGGCACATGGGAAGATGTAGACAAGGTGGTAAGTGAATTATGTTAAATGGAAAAGTTGCTGTAGTAACAGGCGCGTCCAGAGGGATCGGAAGAGCCGTCGCTATAAAACTCGCGTCTGAGGGCGCGACGGTAGTGATCAACTACAACGGCTCAAAAGAGCGCGCTGAGGAAGTGAAAAAGGAAATCGAGGAAAACGGCGGGACAGCCGAGATCAGACAGTGCAATGTATCTGATTTCCATGCCTGCGAAGAGATGTTCAAAGAGATCATCGCGACCTTTGGACACGTGGATATCCTCGTAAATAATGCGGGTATCACAAGAGACGGACTGCTCATGAAGATGACAGAGGAAGACTATGACGCGGTTCTCAACACGAACCTGAAAGGAACATTTAACTGTATCCGTTTCGTAGCGCGCCAGATGATCAAACAGCGCGGCGGACGCATCATCAATATGGCGTCTGTATCCGGAGTACTTGGAAATGCAGGACAGGCAAACTACTCTGCATCAAAAGCGGGCGTGATCGGACTTACAAAGTCTGCGGCAAGGGAACTTGCAAGCCGCGGAATCACGGTAAACGCAATTGCGCCAGGATTCATCAATACAGAGATGACAGACGTGCTTTCCGATAAAGTAAAAGAGGGAGCTGTGGCACAGATCCCGCTGGGAAAATTCGGCGAGGCAGAAGACATCGCGAATGCAGCGGCATTTCTGGCAGGCGACGGGGCGCGGTATATCACAGGACAGGTGCTGGGTGTAGACGGCGGAATGGCGATGTGATTTAAGTGAGATGAAGCGAAGCGGAATCGAACTAAGCAGGTCGGAGCGGTCTGCATTGTCACTGCGGACGCGCTTTCGCTCGGGCCGGAACGCAGCGGTACGTAAGGCCGCAAAGGACGCGGCCTAAGTGCCGGCGTTCCTCTACGATCCTTAGTGACAACGCAGACCGTTCCGGCTACGTTATTGCAAAAAGGGAACTTGGTTTTACTGGGAGTGAACGCAGAGGGTACGTTTTTTGCTGAAACTGATGTGGAAAAGGGGCGTGCTCCTGTGGAAAGCAGGAACGTATGAGATAGTATGTTTTGGAAGAGACGGATGGAAATCTCTGTCTCGGAAAGGGATAGATAGAGATATGGAGAAGAGAAGAGTTGTAGTGACTGGCCTGGGAGCTGTGACGCCGATCGGAAATACGGTGGATGAGTTCTGGGCCGGTATCAGAGAAGGAAAGGTCGGGATCGGACCGGTCACGAAGTTTGTTGTTTCTGATTTCAAGGTCAAGATCGCGGCTGAGGTGAAAGATTTTGTGGCGAAAGACCGTATGGATGCGAAAGCGGCTAAGAGAATGGAACCATTTTCCCAGTATGCAGTGGCTGCTGCGCAAGAGGCGTTTGACGATGCGGGCATCAAAATGGAGAATGAGGATCCGTACAGAGTCGGCGTGATCGTGGGCTCAGGTATCGGAAGCCTCCAGTGCGTGGAGACAAACTATGAGAAGATTATCACGAAAGGACCGAGCAGAGTGCATCCTCTGATGGTTCCTCTGATGATCTCAAATATGGCGGCAGGAAATATTTCCATCCAGCTCGGACTGAAAGGAAAATGCACGAATGTTGTTACAGCATGTGCTTCCGGAACACATTGTATCGGAGACGCTCTGCGTGCGATCCAGTACGGAGACGCTGACGTTATGATCGCAGGAGGAACAGAAGCATCGATCTGCCCGACAGGTATTGCCGGATTTACAGCTCTGACAGCGCTTTCCGTAAATCCGGATCCGATGAAAGCATCCCGCCCGTTTGACAGGGACAGAGACGGATTTGTGCTTGGCGAGGGCGCCGGTATCGTTGTCCTTGAGGAGCTGGAGCATGCTTTAGCCAGAGGCGCACACATCTATGCAGAGCTTGCAGGTTACGGCGCTACAGGCGATGCATATCATATCACTTCCCCGGCTGAGGACGGAGAAGGCGCAGGAATGGCTATGAAACTTGCCATGAAAGAGGCAGGCGTGGCGCCGGAGCAGATTGATTACATCAATGCCCATGGAACAAGCACACACCACAACGATCTGTTTGAGACAAAAGCGATCAAGTTTGCACTTGGCGATGCGGCGAATAATGTTTTCATCAACTCTACAAAGTCCATGATCGGGCATCTGCTCGGCGCAGCAGGCGGCGTGGAATTTGTGACATGTGTCAAGACGATCCAGGATGGTTTTATCCATCAGACAGTAGGAACAGAGAATGTAGATCCGGAGTGTGACCTGAAATATACAGTGGGCGCACCGGTTGAGAAAGATGTGAACTGTGTGTTGACGAATTCACTGGGATTCGGCGGACATAATGCGACACTGTTGGTCAAGAAGTTTGAAGAGTAAGAGGTGCGTGCAATGAAAGTTGAACAGGTATTAGAATTAGTAAAAGCTGTTTCAGATTCTGAACTTACAGAGTTTAAATACGAGGAAGACGGAGTAAAGCTTTCTCTCAAGAAAACAAGTGACAAGATCGTTCAGGTACCGGCGCCTGCAGCTCCTGTTGCAGCTCCTGTGATCACACCGGCAGTAATGCCCGCAGCACCGGCACCGGTTCCGGCTGCGGCGCCGGCGGGAGCAGCGGCTCAGGAAGCAGGCAGTGCGGCAGATGCAGAAGCACCGGCAGCAGCTGAGAACGATATGCCGGCAGGCAATATTGTGAAATCACCTCTTGTCGGCACATTCTATGCAGCACCTGCAGAGGACGCAGAGCCTTTCGTAAAAGTAGGCGACAGCGTAAAAGAAGGTCAGGTACTGGCGATCGTAGAAGCAATGAAACTGATGAACGAGATCGAAAGCGACTTCACAGGAACCGTAAAAGAAATCCTCGTAGAGAACGGCCAGGGCGTAGAATTCGGCCAGGCCCTCTTCGTAATAGGCTAGTCCGCGAAGCGACAGAAAGGGAGCAGAATCATGAACAGTTTAAATGTAGAACAGATCCAGGAGATCATCCCCCACAGACACCCGTTTCTCCTTCTCGACAAGATTGAGGACTACGAGCCGGGACAGTATGCAGTGGGATATAAGGCAGTGACATACAGAGAGGACTTTTTCCGCGGACATTTCCCGCAGAAAGCAGTAATGCCGGGAGTCCTGATTTTGGAGGCGCTTGCCCAGACAGGCGCGGTTGCTATTCTTAGCATGCCGGAGAACAAGGGTAAGATCGCATTCTTCGGCGGGGTACAGAAATGCCGTTTCAAAGGAATGGTATTTCCGGGAGACACACTGAAGCTTGAGACGAAGATCATCAAGAGCAAAGGACCTGTCGGCGTGGGACAGGCGACGGCTTATGTAGACGGAAAGGTAGTTGTCAGCGCAGAGCTGACGTTTATGGTAGGAGAGTAGAAATAAGATGATTGGAAAAGTATTGAGCGCAAATCGTGGAGAAATCGCCGTACGCATTATCCGCGCCTGCAGGGAGATGGGAATCGAGACAGTCGCAGTTTATTCAGAGGCAGACCGCGACGCTCTCCATACGCAGCTCGCTGATGAGGCTGTGTGTATCGGACCTGCTCCCTCTTCCGAGAGCTATCTGAATATGCAGAATATCATAAGCGCTACAGTGATCTCGGGCGCCGACGCTATTCATCCGGGCTTTGGCTTCCTGTCGGAAAACAGCAGGTTTGCAGAGCTGTGTGAACAGTGCAACATTACATTTATCGGACCGAACTCTCAGGTCATCCAGAGTCTCGGAAATAAATCCGAGGCAAGAAATACGATGATAAGTGCGGGCGTTCCGGTTATACCGGGAAGCAAGGAACCGATCTATGATGCGGAAGAGGGCGCAAAGATTGCGGCTGAGATCGGATACCCGGTCATTGTCAAAGCGGCGCTAGGCGGAGGCGGAAAGGGCATGCGTGTGGCGCAGACGCCGGAAGAGTTTGAGAGCAGCTTTAACACGGCTCAGAAAGAGACGCAGATGGCATTTGGCGATAATACGATGTATATCGAGCACTTTGTTCAGCATCCGCGCCATATCGAGTTTCAGATTCTTGCTGATGAGCACGGCAATGTGATCCATCTTGGGGAGCGTGACTGCTCCATCCAGAGAAATCACCAGAAAATGATCGAGGAATCTCCGTCTGTCGCTCTTACCCCAAATCTCCGCCAGAAGATGGGCGAGGCGGCTGTAAAGGCGGCGAAAGCTGCTCATTATACAAATGCAGGGACGATCGAGTTCCTGCTGGAGAAGAACAACAACTTCTATTTCATGGAGATGAATACAAGGATCCAGGTAGAGCATCCGGTTACGGAATGGGTAACTGGAATCGATCTGATCAAAGAGCAGATCCGTATCGCCGACGGAAAACATTTGAGCTATAAACAGGAGGATGTGCATATCACAGGACACGCCATTGAATGCCGTATCAATGCGGAGAATCCGGCGAAGAACTTTCGCCCGTCACCGGGAACGATCACGGATATGTATCTGCCGGGCGGCAAGGGAGTCCGTATTGATTCTGCAATTTACAGCGGTTATACAGTTCCGCCGTATTACGACTCCATGCTGGCGAAACTGATCGTGCATGCGAAGAACAGAAACGAGGCCATCCGCAAGATGCGCAGCGCCCTTGGTGAAGTGATCATTGAGGGGATCGATACCAATGTGGATTATCAGTATGAGATATTGGGCCATCCGGATTTTATAACAGGAAATATTGATATCGAGTTTATTGAGCGCCGGTTTATGAGCAAAGAAGCGGCGCAGACGCAGTGAGCACGTTTCCTGCGGCTTTGCGAATGACGAAAGTGGAACGGCTATCATTTGTCAGAGCAACAGACAATACCAGGAGGTGATCTCAGATGAATCTGAAAGATATGTTTAAGAAGACAAGCGGCAGATCTCATTATATATCTCTGCGTAACTCCCGCCCGGAAGTACCGACGGGGCTCCTGCGCAAATGTAACAAGTGCGGGGCGGCCATCATTGCGGAGGACGTGAAGAACGGATATTATATCTGTCCGAAGTGCCATGGATATTTCCGTGTGCATGCTTACAGACGGATCGAGATGATCGCGGACGAGGACTCTTTTGAAGAATGGGATAAGGAGATGGATTTTGTCAATCCTCTGGATTTTAAAGGATACGAGGAGAAGATAGATCAACTGAAAGAGCGGACGAATCTGAATGAAGCAGTTGTGACAGGAAAAGTCCTGATAGATGGAAATCCCGCGGTAGTCGGCGTCTGTGACGGAAGATTTATGATGGCGAGCATGGGCCGGATCGTGGGAGAAAAGATCACAAGGGCTGTGGAGAGAGCCACGGAGGAGAAACTTCCTGTGATCATCTTTACCTGCTCCGGCGGCGCACGTATGCAGGAGGGGATCGTATCCCTGATGCAGATGGCAAAGACGTCGGCGGCGCTTAAAAAGCACAGTGATGCAGGGCAGCTCTATGTGTCCGTACTGACAGATCCTACGACGGGGGGAGTGACGGCAAGCTTTGCCATGCTCGGAGATATTATCCTTGCAGAGCCGAAAGCGCTGATCGGATTTGCAGGACCGCGTGTCATCGAGCAGACGATCGGCCAGAAACTGCCGAAAGGCTTTCAGCGTTCTGAGTTTCTTCTGGATCACGGGTTTGTGGACCGCATTGTAGAGAGAGAAGAGTTAAAAGACGTGCTCGCGCAGATCCTCAGGATGCATCGCTTAGCTGACGCTTCAGAAGTAAAAGCAGCTCTTAAGGATGAGGCAAAACAAAATGCGGACGAACAGACTGAAACGGTAAAAGAACAGATCAGGGATTCACTGGATGCATGGGAGCGTGTGCAGATTTCCAGAAAGAAAGACCGTCCGGTGGGAACAGACTATATTGATGCGCTGTTTACAGATTTTATGGAACTCCATGGGGACCGCTATTTTAAGGATGACCATGCCATTGTCGGAGGGATCGCTTATTTCCGCGGGATTCCTGTGACCGTGATCGCTCAGGCTAAGGGGAAGACGACAAAAGAGAATCTGGACCGCAACTTTTCCATGCTGTCTCCGGACGGATACCGCAAGGCGCTACGCCTCATGAAACAGGCTGAAAAATTCGGCCGTCCGGTTATCTGTTTCGTAGATACACCGGGTGCATTCTGCGGATTGGAAGCGGAAGAGAGAGGGCAGGGGGAGGCCATTGCCAGAAATCTGTTTGAACTCTCCGGCCTGAAAGTCCCGGTGCTCTCTGTCGTGATCGGCGAAGGAGGAAGCGGCGGCGCGCTTGCCATGGCTGTCGCGGACGAAGTGTGGATGCTTGAGAATGCAATTTACTCTGTTCTCTCGCCCGAGGGTTTTGCAAGTATTCTCTGGAAAGACAGCAAGAGAGCAGGAGAGGCTGCGGAAGTCATGAAACTTACGGCAGGAGACTTGAAACGTCTCGGCGTCATCGAGCAGGTGATTCCGGAGCCGGAAGAGTTCACAGATGAAAATATGGGAAGCGTATGTGAGGATCTGGACGGACGGATCGCTGTATTTCTGGAGAACTATACAGAGTACAGTGCAGATGAACTGACCGCAAAGCGTTATGACAGATTTCGCAGGATGTGAGTAACAGTTCAGCCATCTGATGTCAGGAGAAGGATTTATGCTTGCATAAGAATCCGTCTCCTGACAGTCAGATGAGTTGAGCGCCAGTTCATGAGCAAAGAAGCGGCAGAGCCGCAGTAAGCACGTTAGTGCGGCTTTGCGAATGGCGCGGGCTGAACTGTTATGGATATGAGATTTAAGAGGTTTAATATGAAGAATCTGAAGATTGGTGAAAAACTGACACGTATCCCGCTGATCCAGGGCGGCATGGGCGTAGGAGTAAGTCTGGGCAGACTGGCGGGATCGGTCGCAAAAGAAGGCGGTATCGGGATCATTTCCACTGCACAGATCGGTTACAGGGAACCGGACTTTGATGCGGATCCCGCCGAAGCTAATTTAAGGGCCATTGAAAGCGAGATGAAAAAAGCCCGTGCGATCTCGCCGGACGGGATTATAGGGTATAACGTGATGACAGCCCTGAAAGAATATGCCGCTCACATAAAGGGGGCTGTCAAAGCAGGCGCGGATATCATCATATCAGGCGCAGGACTGCCCACAGATCTCCCTGTGCTTACAGAGGGAAGCAATACGAAGATCGCTCCGATCGTATCCACCGATAAGTCGGCGAATGTGATTTTGAAATACTGGGACAGAAAATATAAGAGAACGGCGGATCTTGTAGTGATCGAGGGACCGCAGGCCGGAGGGCATCTGGGATTTAAGAAAGAAGAACTTTCGGAATATACGCCGGAAGCCTACGGCGAAGAAATACAGCGTATTATCCGGACCGTGAACAAATATGGAGAGAAGTACGGTGTAGAGATCCCGGTTGTAGTCGCGGGCGGTATCTATGACAGCAGTGATGTAAAACGCGTCATGGATCTGGGAGCCGACGGCGTACAGGTGGCGACCCGCTTTGTCACAACAGAAGAGTGTGATGCGGATATACGTTACAAAGAAGCATATATCCATGCGTCTGAAAAGGATATCGTGATCGTGAAAAGTCCGGTGGGAATGCCCGGACGTGCGATTATCAATCCGCTCATGAAACGGGTGGCGGGCGGAGAGAAGATCCCTCACAGTCCATGTCACAGATGTCTGGCGAAATGCAACCCCGCAGACATCCCGTACTGTATTACGGACGGACTTATCAATGCGGTGAAAGGAAATATTGAAGAAGGGCTGCTCTTCTGCGGCGCAAAGGCGTGGAGGGCGCAGAAGATCGATACTGTAAGAGAGGCGGTTCAGGAACTGTTTGCCTGACTGATAAAATACTGCAGGCGTATGCCATACGCCGTGAGAAGTGCGGCGGATCAGATGAAAGGAGAAACCGGATGGATCCACATGAAACCATCAATGATATTCTGGTAAATCTGTTCAATGAGATACTGAAGCTGGAAGAAGATGCGATCATTACGGATGAGTTTAAGGACATCACAAACAATGATATGCACATCATAGAGGCAGTCGGTCTGTCCGGTGAAAATACAATGTCTGTTGTGGCGAAAAAACTGGGGATAACAGCGGGCTCGCTCACGACATCTGTCAACAGCCTTGTCAATAAAAAATATGTGACAAGACAGAGAAGTGAAGAAGACAGACGCGTCGTATTTTTAAGGCTGACGCAAAAAGGAAAGCGTGCGTACGAGCATCACCGGGAGTATCATCGTCAGATGACGGAAGCGGTGATCAGCAGGCTGGATGAAAATGAAGTGCCTGTCCTGATAAAGACACTTACCGGATTGTCAGATTTTTTCAGAGGTTATAACAATCAGATGAATAATTAAAGTAAAAGAAACAAAAAAATTTGACCTTTTTCAAAAAATGAGGTACAATCCCTATGGAACTTGAGGATTGAGTTGATCATTTAATGACGCGTCCATGAAAAGGACGCAGTCGAAAATACTTGGTGAGTTATTTTAGGAGGGACAAGTATTATGGCAGTAAAGAAAACAACTGGGGCAGCAAAGACAACCGCTAAGACAGTAAAGGCGGAACCGGAAAAAACAGCAGCCAGGACTGTACAGGCAGAGAGTGCGAAAGCGATCGAGACAAAGAAAGATACAACGAAAAAGCTTGAGACAAAAGCAGGAGTTTTAGTAGATACACCGAAGGAAAAAGCAGAAGAGAAAAAGACAACAGCAGCCAGGAAGACAACAGCAGCAAAAAAGACGACTGCCAGGAAGACAGCAGCGACTAAGAAGACGACCGCAAAGAAAACAGCAACGAAGAAAGCAGCAGCTAAGAATGTGGAGATCAGGACAGAGATGTACCTGCAGTTCGCTGGCAAAGAGTACTCTCAGGAAGAGATCCTTCAGAAAGTAAAAGATATCTGGACATATGATCTTAACCAGAATCTGGATGATATCAAAGATATCCAGCTTTATCTGAAGCCGGAAGAGTCCGCTGCATATTATGTCGTAAACGGCGTAGAGAGCGGAAAAGTAGTTCTGTAATAATATAGTGTACATGAATCCTCTGTTTATCGTAATACTTGCGGTAAACAGGGGATCTTTTATGTGGGAATTTCTTTTCAGGCGTGGTACAATATGAGGCAGAGAGCGCTTATTACAGAAAAGAAATGGAGATGACCGGGATGGAAACAAAACAGACTGAGGTCAGGAAACAGAGGCTGGAGCAGCAGATCAGATTTATTATCGAAGCAGACAAAGTAAAGAATATTTTTCGCCAGACTTATCTGGCAGACGGGCGGCGCAAGGAGAATGATGCTGAGCATTCGTGGCATCTTGCACTGTCCGCAGTGCTTTTGAAAGAACACATGAAAGAAGATGTGGATCTGACAAAAGTGATGATCATGGCGCTGATCCATGATCTGGTGGAGATCGACGCAGGAGACACTTATGCATATGATGCGGCGGGCGCGGCCACAAAGCGGGAACGGGAAGTGAAAGCTGCCGACCGTATCTTCGGGCTTCTCCCGGAAGATCAGGGCACATATTTCCGAAAGCTCTGGGATGAATTTGAAGAGTATGAGAGTGCAGACGCGAAATTTGCACATCTGCTGGATAACTTCCAGCCGATGCTGTTAAATAACGCTTCGGACGGCAGGAGCTGGACAGAGCATGGAGTCCGCAAGTCTCAGGTATGCAAACGAAATGAAAAGATTCCTGAGACGTCAAAGATCGTATGGGAGAAGATGCTGGAGATCATGGATGAACATATCGGGAAAGGACATCTCAAAGCAGACTGAGAAGCAAAAAAGGATATATCAGGCGCAGCGATTCATTGGCTGGGAAAGGGGAAGATCACTATGTATGAAAAGGAAATCGAGCAGCTTCAGAAGATCATAGGCGAAAGCAGCAGGATCGTCTTTTTCGGCGGGGCAGGAGTGTCAACGGAGAGCGGGATACCGGATTTCCGGAGTGCGGACGGAATCTATCACCAGAAATATAAATACTCGCCGGAGCAGGTAGTAAGCCACAGCTTCTTTATGAAATATCCGGAAGCCTTTTATGATTTCTACAAGGATAAGATGATGGCGCTGGATGCAAAACCGAATCCCGCACATCTAAAACTTGCGGAGCTTGAAAAAGCGGGAAAGCTTACCGCGGTAGTGACACAGAACATCGACGGACTCCATCAGGCGGCAGGCAGTAAGACTGTCTACGAGCTGCACGGAAGCATCCACAGGAACTATTGTATGAAGTGCGGGAAATTTTACAGTGCGCGTTACGTGAAAGAATCAAAAGGAGCGCCGCGTTGCGAGTGCGGCGGGCTCATAAAGCCGGATGTGGTTCTGTATGAAGAAAGTCTTGAACAGAATGTGATACAGGGAGCCGTCGAAGCGATCGCGTCAGCCGATACACTTATTATTGGAGGGACGTCGCTGGTCGTATATCCGGCAGCAGGCTTTATCGACTACTTCCGGGGAAAACATCTTGTCGTGATCAACAAGTCATCCACGGGAAAAGCAGTCCGCGCAGAACTCTCCATCTCCGCGCCGATCGGAGAGATCATGGGACAGATCAGGGTTCAGTAGCCTGGGGAAAATACACAAAAAAGAGCCCCGGAATGTGCTTTCTGGCACTTCCGGCGATTAAAAGCAGTATGTATAAATGAGGTCTGCGATAAACGGTATGAGCAAAATGAGGCTGACGGTATATAGTGTCCGGTCGGACATTTTATCAGTCAGCTTTTTAAATAACGGCTGCAGCAGGTAAAGGAAGACCATGCCGCCGATGCCGAAACGGATACTTGGGTTTAATGCGATCCGGCCTTCAAAATTAAAGGAAAACCGGGTATAATCCCAGAGCCATCCGCCCTGGGTAAATTCCATGATGTAGCTGGCTATAAGTTCCAGGACGGTCGTAATGACCACGATGCCGATAAAGACAAGCGCCGGTGTGATCAGTACTTTTCCAATATAAAGACGTTTCTTCTGAAGCCCGCCGAGGGAAAAGAGCAGGATGAGAGCCCCGACTCCGTAGATGACACAGTACGGGCCGAACAGGACGCCGCGGTTTGAAAAGCCCCAGCGGTACACGACTACTTCAAGAAATACTTCATAGATCCATCCAAGGATGGAGTACATCATAAAATAGAGATAGTATTCTGCAAATTTCTTTTGTAAATTCTGTTTCATATTTTCCCCCTTTTTTGTGATCAGGACGTCCAACGGCCGGACGCCCCGCAGGGAAGCGCCAGCCCTGATCCGGTTACGGGCAGCCCGATCTCCTGAGATTCTACGTGTCCGTCCCATGGTTTTAATTCGGTTGCTATCATGTAAGTGAGCACTGCCGGTGCAAGCCCGGTCGTGTATGAGTTTACCAGGAAGAACAGGGCGTTTTTTGACAGGATCTTTGTGCAAAACTTAATGAGCGGATGAATCATATCTTCGATCTTCCAGATCTCTCCTTTCGGACCCCTTCCATAGGAGGGCGGATCCATGATGATGGCGTCGTAAGTGTTTCCGCGCCGTATCTCCCGCTCTACAAACTTTACACAGTCATCTACCAGCCAGCGGATCGGCGCGTCTTTCAGCCCGGAAGATGCCGCGTTTTCTTTCGCCCATGCCACCATGCCCTTTGAGGCGTCTACATGAGTGACGTGCGCTCCCGCAGCAGCCGCTGCAAGGGTGGCCCCGCCGGTATAAGCGAACAGGTTCAGTACTTTGACCGGACGTCCGGCCTTGCGGATCTTCTCAGAGAACCAGTCCCAGTTCGCCGCTTGCTCGGGAAAGAGTCCGGTGTGCTTGAAACTGAACGGTTTCAGATTAAAGGTAAGGGAACCGTAATGGATCTGCCACTGTTTCGGCAGGCTGAAGAACTCCCACTCGCCGCCGCCTTTTTTGCTGCGGTGATAATGTCCGTTCATGTGCTTCCATCCCCTGGCGTTCCTGGGCGTGTCCCAGATGACCTGGGGATCCGGACGTACAAGGATATAATCTCCCCAGCGCTCCAGCTTCTCTCCTTTTGAACAGTCGATGACTTCATAATCCTGCCAGTTACCTGCGATCCACATAAATAGTTCCTTTCTCAGACAACTTTCGCCAAAACCCTGCTTCTTGCTCATGGCGCAGCCTGTCTTGTCTGCATCCTCAAGTGATTATAACACAGGTAACACAGAAAGAGCAATGGACGGACAGAAAAGTGTGTGATATACTACTAAGCAGTTGATGACACGTTCAATGAGTTAAAAAACAAAAAGGAGCATGATGGTCATGATCACAGTAAATGCAATGGGTGATATCTGCCCGATCCCGGTAGTAAAGACGAAAAAAGCTCTCGGGGAACTGAATGGACCGGGCGAGATCGAGGTTCTGGTCGATAACGAAACAGCGGTAAAAAATGTGACGAAGATGGCGAAGAGTTCCGGCGCTTTAGCAGAATCAGAGCAGCTCGGTGAAAAGCAGTACCGTGTCCTGATCACAGTGGGAGAAGCGGCGGCAGAGCAGCTTAAAGATGCACAAGGCGCAGGCACGAAGCCGCAGACTCAGCCGGATGATGCCGCCGGATGCAGGACATGCCTGGGGACAGTGGTCGCAGTCGGTTCTGACCGGATGGGCGAAGGGAGTGAAGAACTCGGACATATCCTTATCAAAAGCTTTCTCTTTGCCCTGACGCAGCTTGACGATCTGCCGGATAAGATCCTTTTCTACAACGGCGGAGCAAAGCTGACGATCGAGGGATCGGAGAGTCTCGAAGATCTGAAAACTCTGGAAGAGCAGGGGGTAGAGATCATGACATGCGGGACATGCCTGGATTATTACGGGATCAAGGACAAGCTCGCGATCGGCAGCGTGACGAATATGTACAGCATCGTGGAGACACTGCAGAGTGCTGTGAGCGTGATTCGTCCGTGACAGGAGGTGCAGGAAGATGCAGGAAGAGATCCGTCTGACACAGTTTGCAAAACACGGAGGATGTGCGGCGAAGATCGGCCCGGACACGCTCTCAAGAGTGCTTGGACGGCTGCCGAAATTCAGCGATCCGGCTCTGCTCGTCGGATTCGAGACGTCCGATGACGCCGCTGTGTACAAGATCACGGACGATGTGGCGGTGATCCAGACGCTTGACTTTTTTACGCCGGTGGTGGACGATCCTTACACATTCGGCCAGGTGGCGGCGACAAATGCGTTAAGCGACGTATACGCCATGGGCGGGGAGCCGAAGATCGCTCTTAATATCGTATGCTTTCCGGGTGATCTTGATCCTGATATCCTGGGCGAAATACTGCGAGGGGGAGCTGACAAGGTGAGAGAGGCGGACGCCGTTCTTGTGGGCGGACACTCGATCCAGGACGATGTGCCGAAGTACGGCCTGTCTGTCGCGGGACTCGTACATCCGGACAGAGTATATAAGAATTTCGGATGCAGGAAGGGCGATGTGCTGATCCTCACAAAGCAGCTCGGAAGCGGAGTGATCAACACTGCAGTGAAAGCACAGATGGCCTCGCCCGAAGCAGAGAAAGAAGTGATCCGCGTCATGACGACGCTGAACCGGAAAGCAAAAGAAGCGGCAGCAGGCTTTACCGTGCATGCGTGTACGGATGTGACGGGATTCGGCCTGCTGGGGCATTGTTCGGAAATGGCAGAGGCAAGCCGGGCCCGGATCGAGATCGGCACAGAGGGGATCGCCTTTATGCACGGAGCGAAAGAGTACGCCGCGATGGGACTGATCCCGGGCGGAGCATACAGAAATCAGGAGCACGTAAGCGGTCTTCTGGACGCGGGAGATGCAGACGAGGTCTATGTCGATCTGCTCAGTGATCCGCAGACATCGGGCGGCCTCCTGTTCGCGGTGCCGGAGGAAGAGGCGGAAGACATGCTGCGTGCATTTGAACGCGCAGATCTGGGGACGAAAGTCTCTGTGGTCGGAAGAGTAACCGACAGCGGAGTGGACAGGCCGGCAATCTGCCTGCGTGACAAGGTGGAGATGGGATGAATCTGAAGCAGCTTGAGGCATTTGTGCGTGTGTCGGAGACGAAAAATTTCTCGACCGCGGCGAAACAGCTTTATCTGACGCAGCCGACGGTCAGCGCGCACATAGCGTCGCTGGAACGTGAACTGAATACATGTCTTCTTGTAAGAAATACAAAAGGCGTCGCGCTGTCTGAATCCGGGAAAGAGCTGTACGCCTATGCGGAACAGATGCTGGAGCTGGAACAGAAGATAAGGGAGAGATTCGGGCTCTCGGGCAGACAGTCCGGAAGTGTTTTGAGGATCGCGGCGTCCACGATCCCGTCGCAGTATCTTCTTCCGGATATCATGGCAAAGTTTCGCCGTGAATATCCTGAAGAGCAGCTCAAACTCTTCGAGACGGACAGCGGCGGAGTCGTCGAGATGATCCTTGCTCACAGAGCGGACGTGGGATTTACAGGAACGGTGCTTGAGCGGGGAAACTGCACCTATCTCCCTTTCTATCAGGATGAGCTGGTGGCGCTTGCGCCGTCAACGGAAAAGTTCAGGCAGCGGAGAGGAACAGACGTCGCGTCATGGATCCTGGAGGAGCCGGTCATCTTAAGGGAAGAGGGATCGGGCACGAGAAAAGAAGCGCTTCGTCTTCTGGGACAGATGGGGATTGATATGACGGCGCTGGATGTGGCGGCTGTGATGGAGAACCAGGAGACAATCAAGCGCTCGGTAGCCAGCGGTATGGGAATATCCATCCTGTCCCGTCTGGCTGCCAGAGAAGAGATTGACAGTGGAAAACTGCTTGCATTCCCTCTTGGAGAGACCGGAGGAAAGAGAAATATCAACCTTGTCTATGACGCCGGATATCCCAGCCTTCCTGCAGCAGACAAGTTTATAAAGACAGTAAAGCAGATGTATCGCCGCTTATAGATAATATCTATAAGTGGCGGTTTCTTATTTCTGTTTTCGATTAGACGGATTTCGGAAAGAATCCTATACTTAAAGTAAGCATCGCGCGAAAAGGAGAGAAAATCTATGATCTACATGGATAATGCTGCAACGACGTTACATAAGCCGGACGCTGTCAAAGATGCTGTGGCCGCCGCGTTTGACACAATGGGCAACGCCGGAAGAGGCGCGTCAGATCCTGCTCTGGACGCTTCGCGGATCATCTATGGAACGCGGGAGAAGCTGGCACGTTTCTTTCATGCAGAGTCCCCGTCAAGGATCGTGTTTACGGCAAATTCGACAGAAAGTCTCAATATTGCCATAAAGGGGTTGTTCCGTCCGGGAGACCATGTGATCACCACAGTGCTTGAACACAATTCCGTATTACGACCGCTGTATGAATGTCAGGCGCTTGGGACAGAGCTTTCGATCCTCGGATGCGATGAAAAGGGAAATATCTCATATGCCGATATGGAGAATGCTGTAAAAGCTAATACAAAAGCTGTCGTCTGTACACATGCGTCAAATCTGACCGGAAATATGATCGATCTGAAAAGAGTAGGAAAGATCACAGAGAAGCACGGACTGCTCTTTATCGTGGATGCATCCCAGACAGCAGGAGTCTGGCCCATTGACGTGCAGGAGACGGGGATAGACGTGCTCTGCTTTACCGGCCACAAGGGACTGCTGGGCCCTCAGGGGACCGGCGGGATGTATGTGAAGACCGACGTTCATATCCGTCCGCTGCTCTCGGGAGGGAGCGGGATCGATACGTATAATCCCCGCCATCCGTCTCAGATGCCTGCGGCTCTGGAAGCGGGCACGCTGAACGGTCACGGTATCGCGGGACTTGGCGCGGCGATCTCCTGTCTCGAGGAGACCGGTCTGGATGTGATACGCTCGAAAGAGCTTTCTCTGATGCGCCGGTTTTATGAAGGTATTTCCTGCATTCCCGGTATTAAGGTCTATGGAGATTTCAGCACGCAGAACCGTGCGGCGATCGTGTCGTTTAATATCGGTAACTATGACTCTTCTGAGGTCAGCGACGAGCTGAATGTGGAATATGGGATCGTGACACGTCCGGGAGCCCACTGTGCGCCGCTGATGCACAGAGCGCTCGGGACCGTGGGGCAGGGAGCCGTCAGGTTCAGCTTCTCCCACTACAATACAGAAGAAGAGGTCGACGCCGCCATCCGGGCGGTGGAAGAACTGGCGCAGGAATAAGAAACGTGCCGACAAAACCGGTACGGGAATGAGAGACTGTGCCGAAGATAAGCAGGAGGGAAAAGAAACATGAATTTATCTGATTCAAAAATGAAACTTGCGATTGCAGGCATTGTCTGTGGTCTTGTGGCCGTATGTCTGGCGTATTTTGGCAATCCGGCGAACATGGCGTTCTGTATCGCATGCTTTATCCGTGATACCGCGGGAGCTCTGGGCCTGCACTCTACAGAGACCGTGCAGTATGCAAGGCCCGAGATCATTGGGCTCGTCCTGGGGGCGTTTATCATCTCTGTAGTGACAAAGGAGTACCGCTCCACTGCAGGATCATCACCGGTAACACGTTTTGTGCTGGGAATGATCCTCGTGATCGGTTCCCTTGTATTTCTCGGATGCCCGCTGCGTATGATCATCCGCATGTCCGCAGGCGATCTGAATGCCTGGGTGGCGCTGATCGGGTTCATCCTTGGAGTCGGGACGGGTGTCATCGCCCTTAAGAAAGGATTCAGCCTCGGACGCGCACATCTGACGAACCGTATGAGCGGCGGGGCGCTTCCGGTTCTGATGCTGGGGATCCTTGTGCTGGCGCTTGCCACGACGCTGTTAAAGAGCAGCGAGAGCGGCCCGGGAAGCATGCATGCGCCGATTATCCTCTCATTGATCGGGGGACTGATCTTCGGAGCGTTCGCGCAGAAATCCAGGATGTGCTTTGCGGGAAGTATCCGCGACGTGATCCTGATGAAAAACTTTGATCTTCTGACGATCATTGGAAGCCTTTTTGTCGTCATGCTGATCTATAATATTGCGACCGGCAATTTTACTTTCGCATTCGATACTCCGGGCGTCATCGCTCACTCCGAGCATCTGTGGAACATCCTGGGCATGTATGCGGTAGGATTTGCCGCAGTGCTTGCAGGGGGCTGTCCGCTGCGCCATCTTATCCTCGCGGGCCAGGGATCCTCAGATTCGGCCATGACGGTGGCCGGTATGTTCATCGGAGCGGCTCTGGCGCATAATCTCGGCCTTGCGGCGAGCGGAACCGCTCTCAACGCAGAGACACAGGAAGTCGTGGCGGGAAGCGTTCCGCTGAATGGCAAAATCGCGGTGATCATCTGCATTGTCGTGTGCTTTGTGATCGGATTTTTCAATAAAAGAAGCGAAAATAAATGAGCTGAGCGCCTGTACATGAGGAAAACAGCGGCGCAGCCGCAGTAAGCACGTTAGTGCGGTTTTCCGAATGGCGCGGGCTGAACTGTTATAACTGGAAATAATAAGAGAAAGAAGGAATAAGGATGAAAGAAGTAGATGCAAGAGGACTCTCCTGTCCGGAGCCGATGATGCTCACAGAAGAGGCGGTCAAAAGCGAAAAAGGAGCCATAAGAATTCTTGTGACAGAACCCCATCAGAGGATGAATGTGGAGAAATGTGCAAGAGATCACGGAAGAGAGTATACATCGACTGAGACAGAAGATGGATTTGCAGTTGTGATCGATCCGCAGAAGTAAAGATATGAGAAAGAAAGAATTAAAACTTGTGGTCACATTTCACACGACAGCGGACGCAATGGCTATGGAGAAAGCCTGCCGGGAAACGGGGGTTCCGGGCAGGCTGATCCCTGTGCCAAGAGAGATATCCGCAGGATGCGGTCTGGCATGGTGCGCCCCGCTGGCGCAGAGAGAACATCTCGCCGGGGCGATGGCAGAACGGGGAATCGAGCAGGAAAATATGCATGAGTGTATGCTTTAATCGCGCTACAGTTCATACCGTATTTGGGAACTGCCGAATGAACCGCCATGACCATCGCTTTATCACATTTACAACACAGAAACGTCACAGAATCCTGATACCTTTGTAAACGTGTAAATAACCGTTTGGGAGGGTAAGGTATTGATCGAAGTGAGGAATCTGGTAAAAAAATATGGAACTCATCTGGCCGTAGACCACCTGGATTTTACAATGAGATCCGGGAGGATCTATGGCTTTTTAGGTCCTAACGGAGCCGGAAAGTCGACGACTATGAACATCATGACAGGATACCTTGGAGCGACAGAAGGGGAGGTGCTCATCGACGGTCATGATATCCTGAAAGAGCCTGAGAAAGCAAAGAGACACATCGGGTATCTGCCGGAACAGCCGCCGCTTTATCTGGATATGACGGTGCGAGAATACCTTGAGTTTGCGGCAGAATTAAAGGGGATCGCCCGGGAGAAAAGAAAAGAACAGATAACAGAAGCAGAGAAACTGGTCAAGATAAAAGATACCGAACATCGACTGATAAAGAATCTTTCTAAGGGGTACAGACAGAGAGTGGGACTCGCTCAGGCGGTCCTTGGATTTCCTGAGATCATAATCCTGGATGAACCAACGGTAGGGCTCGATCCGAAGCAGATCATAGAGATACGGAATCTCATACGGGGACTGGCCAGGAAACATACGGTCATCCTGAGCTCCCATATCCTCGCAGAAGTCCGGGAGGTCTGCGACCATATTCTCATCATCTCCAGAGGGCGTCTTGTGGCGAGCGACACACCGGAGAACCTCGAAAAAATGCTTGGTGAGCATGATCAGATAGAGCTTGAGACGGACGCACAGCCATCCCAGGTGCGTCTGATCCTTAAGAACATGCCGGGGATCGAATCGGTCGAGACCAGGACGGACAGCGCCGGGAAAACATGGGCAAAGATCACAGAAAAAAAGGGAGAAGACGTCAGGGAAAGCGTTTTTCGTGTATTTGCAGGAGCGCAGATCCCGCTTCTGACGCTCAAAGCAACAGGCACGACGCTTGAAGATGTGTTTATGGAACTGACACAAAAAGATACTGTGCCGAAAGCATTCTCGGATAAAACAAAACGGGAGGAGGCTGAAAACGATGCTGGCAGTGTATAAGAGAGAACTGAGATCATACTTTCAGTCTATGGTCGGATGTGTGTTTGTGGCGTTTCTTATCGCATTTACAGGTATTTATTTTATGGCGTACAACATGACGGCGGGATATCCTTATTTTTCTTACACGCTTTCGGGCTCTCTGATCGTGTTCCTTGTTGGTATACCGCTGATCACGATGCGGAGTTTTTCAGAGGAGAGAAAAAATAAGACGGATCAGTTGCTTTTTACTGCTCCTGTGAGTCTCTGGAAGGTTGTGGCGGGTAAATATTTTGCGATGGCGACGGTAATCGCCATACCGAATGTGATTTTCTGTATCTTTCCGCTTATCATAATGTCGCAGGGAACCGCATATCTTACGGTGGACTATATCTCGATCGGGATATTTTTCCTTCTGGGATGCGTTTACGCTGCAATCGGGATGTTCCTCTCATCGCTGACAGAGAGTCAGATCATAGCTTTTATCAGCACGTTTGGGATCCTCCTCGTACTGTACCTGTGGGACGGGATACTTTCCATGCTTCCGTCGTCTTCCATAAGCGGTCTGGCAGGGGTGCTTATCCTGGTTGCCGCATCGGCTCTTTACTGCTGGCATATGACGGGCAATGGGGTGATATCGGGAGGCGTTGGGGCAGCAGGCGCTGCAGCGGCTGTCATTGTGTATATCGTCATGCCGGAAGTATATGAAAATCTTTTGACGGATCTCCTGGGCAGGATGGCGCTTGCGGACGTATTTACGAGCGTGACTTCCAACAGTATCGTTGATGTGACAGGGATCGCTCTGTATCTGTCGATCATCGCTGTATTCGTCTTCCTGACGATACAGTCGATCCAGAAAAGACGGTGGAGTTAGGAGGGAAATGCGGTGGAGAGGATAAAAAACAGAAATATCAGGGATATGTTCCGCACATCAGGGACAAAACACGGAGCATACAGTGTAGGGCTTACAGCGCTTGTGGTCGCTGTTGTGATCGTACTTAATCTGATTGTAGGACAGATACCGGAAGCTTACCGTAATATTGATGTGAGCAGCACAAGGATATATGATATCTCAGATACGACTGTGGATCTTCTGGAAGATCTCGACAAAGAAGTGGATATGACTGTACTTGCGGTAAAAGATGAAACGGATGAACGGATCACAACATTTCTGAGCCGTTATGCCGCTCTGACAGGAAAAATAGATGTGGAGTGGATCGATCCGGTACTCCATCCGTCGGCGCTGACCGAGCATGATACGAGCGAGAATACGATCGTCGTATCCTGCGGGGAGACCGGGAAGACAACGACAGTGTCTTTTAGCGACATCCTTGTTCCGGATGAATACTCATACTACTATTACGGGACGGAGTCTTACACAGAGTTTGACGGAGAAGGACAGCTTACCAGCGCGGTAAACTATGTGACAAATGACGTGGATCAGACGATTTATCAAACGACCGGACATGGTGAAAGCTCCCTGTCCGGGACGATCACAGACCTGATGGAGAAGAACAGCTATACACTGTCAGAGCTTAATCTGCTGATGGCGACGTCGATCCCGGAAGACTGTGACCTTCTGCTTATGTATGCGCCGGCGGCAGATCTCTCAGAAGATGAGGCGGTCATGCTTGGCGATTATCTGGATGGCGGAGGCAAGGTGATGATACTGTTCGGAGACACGAGTCCGTCCGATATGCCGAATCTTTCTTCTGTCCTGAAAGAATATGGCATGGAGACAGTTGACGGCTATATTGCCGATCCGTCAAGATGCTATCAGGGAAACTATTATTATATCTTCCCGGAACTGTCTGTATCAGGGGATATGGCGGCAGGCGTCTCATCCCAGATGGTCCTGCTCACCTATGCGCAGGGGATGTCCCTTACAGATCCTGAGCGGGATACGATCGTGACGACTTCCTTTCTGTCATCATCCGACCAGTCATATGCAGTGACAGAGGAAACTCAGGAGCAGGGATCATATGTGCTGGGAGCCGTCGCTGCGGAAACGATCGGTTCGCAGGAGATATCCGATGAAGGGGAAGCGGCAGACGACGGGACATCAGATGACAGCGAAGATACGGAGGAGAGCAGACTTACGGTGATATCCGCAGGGAGCCTGATCGATGCGTCGATCACAGATACTTTCCCTCAGCTTGAGAACACGCAGATTTTTATGAATGCTGTGACTGCAAACTTTGAAGGCGTGCAGAACCTTTCGATAGAGGCGAAGAGTCTTGGAGTGGAGTATAATACGGTTCAGCATGCGGGACTGTTCAGCTTTCTGGTCATATTCGGCATCCCGGCAGTGATACTTATCGGAGGATTTGTCGTATGGTTCAGGAGGAGAAAAGCATGAGAACGAAAAAAGGCATACTTGTGCTGTCTTTAGCGCTGGTCTTACTCCTGGCGGTTTACCTCGGACTGCGTGCGTGGAACCGGGAAGAGGAAGAAAGAGCGAAAGAAGAGGAAGAGGCGGCTGAGATCTATGTGACGGATACGGATGGCGGAGATATCGTCTCGCTTAAATTCAATGTGGGAAACGGAGAACTGGAATTCACAAAAGAAGACGGTGAATGGAGTTACACTCAGGATCCGGACTTCCCCCTGCAGCAGGGGACTTTAGGAGAGATGGCTGAAGACGCAGGGAACGTCCGCGCGGCGAGACGTCTGGAGGACGGCGACTCTCTGGCCGACTATGGGCTTGAGGAACCGTCATACACGATCGAATATACAGATACAGATGGCAATACCACTCTGATTCTGTTTGGAAATATGACCGGCGAAGACTATTATGTGACAGTCGGGGATACCGGGACAGTATATACGGTGGGAAGCACGGTTGTGGATCCTTTTAACTATACGTTAGAAGATCTGGCGCAGCTCGATGAGTATCCGGGTATTGGGAGCGGCAACCTTGTCAGGGAGGTGATTACTGAGAACGGAGTGACGACAACTTATGACAGTTCTGAGGAAGACCAGTCTGAGGACATAGCGGCTATTGCAGGCGGCCTTGGCGCTGTGACACTTTCAGAGGCGGCGGACTATTCTGTGGATGAGGAAGATCTGCCCGGCTTCGGGCTTGATGAAGAGTCGCGGATCACTGTCGAAGTGACGTATACACAGGATGAGGAAGAACGGGTGATGATGCTGTATATCGGAGCGGAGGACGGGAATGGAAACAGGTATGTGATGCTGGATGATTCGAGGATCGTCTATCTTATCACAGAAGAAATATGCAATAACATACTTAATATTTAATAGGAATTTAATTGACATTGCCGGAAAAACGGAGGAAAATAAAACGAGTATGTGATTTTCAGAAGGATGGATGAAAATGAAAGAAAGATTTATACGTTTTATGCAGGGAAGATACGGGCTCGATCAACTGTCGAAGTTTCTCGCTGTCACCGGAGTGATCGTAGTGGCGGCATCGGTTCTGCCCGGCAGAAATCCGGCGGCGCTCGTGTTTTACCTTATCGGGTGGATCCTCATCATTGCCTGCTATGCCAGGGTGTTTTCAAGAAATGTTACAAAAAGATATGCAGAGAACCAGGCATTTTTGAAAAAGACGTTTAAGATCAGGGAGTTCTTGCGCAAACAGAAAAACATATGGCGTCAGAGAAAGGTGTATCATATCTATACATGCCCGTCGTGCAGGCAGAAGATCCGTATTCCCAAAGGAAAAGGAAAGATTGAAGTACGCTGTCCGAAATGCGGGACGACGTTTGTTAAAAAGAGCTGACAGCCGGTCCATGAAAAGAGGAGAGAAGAGATGTCAGATCCATACAGCATATTAGGCGTGGACAGGAGCGCTTCTGATGACGAGATAAAGAAAGCATATCGGAAACTGAGCAGGCAGTACCATCCCGACGCTAATATAGATAATCCGCATAAAGAAGAGGCAGAGGCCAAATTCAAAGAAGTACAGCAGGCTTACCGTCAGATCATAGATGAGAGAGAGCGTGGCTATACTGCCGGCGGGGACTCTTATGACGGATATGGACCGTTCGGCGGTTTCGGAAGCTTTGGAGGCTTTGGCGGAAACGGCGGACAGAGCGCCGACAGCACGGAGGAAGACATCCATCTGCGCGCTGCAGCCAACTACATAAGAAGCGGACATTACAAAGAGGCTCTCAATGTCCTGGACGGAATACAAGTGAGGGGCGCACTGTGGTATTTCTACAGTGCGTCTGCAAATTCCGCCCTGGGAAATAATGTGACTGCTCTTGAACAGGCGCGCGAAGCTGTCAGGCTCGATCCGGGCAATATGCAGTACCAGATGCTCCTGCAGAGGATACAGAACGGAGAGACATGGTATCGGCAGCGCCGGAGTGCATACGGATATCCCGGTACATTTGACATGAGCTGCTGCGCCAGATTATGCATTGCAAATATGATGTGCAATCTTTGCTGCGGCGGGAGCGGTCTGTGCTGCGGAGGATACGGGGGCGGATATTATGTCTGAAGTCTTTACCGGCTTCTCATCGCTCCTATCCCGAGGGCGCCCGACCCTACATGAGTTCCGATGCTCATGGTAAGCGGAAAATAAACAAGCTCCATGTCGGGAAAATTCTTTTTCATTTCCTCTTTAAATTCTTCCAGTTTCTCATCGGCCATCACAGTATTGGCGATCCCTATTTTCAGACGTCCCTGCTCTCTTAAGTGTGAGAATCTGGAGGGGATATCGGTCTTTAATGCGTTGAGCATAACACGGAATGCGGACTTCATTCCCCGTGCTTTTCCATAAGAGTCCAGCTTATCGCCCTGGATGGTGAGTACAGGCTTGAGTTTCAGGACAGTTCCAAGGGCAGCAGCGGCAGCAGTGATGCGGCCGCCTTTTTTAAGTATTCCAGAGTGTCGACCGCGATATAGATCGATGCATCCATTGCCTCTCTTTCCAGGATATTTTTGATCTCACAGGCCGACCGTCCTGCATCTGCCAGAGTCTTTGCGTCCAGTACGGACATTGCCTGAGTGACAGAGATCCGATGGTTATCGACAACGAACACTCTGTCCGCATACGCGTCGTCCCCGGCAAGAAGCAGCGCAGTCTGACATGTATTGCTAAGGCCTGATGACATAGGGATAAAGACGATCTCATCGTATGTTTCGAGAAGGGTATCCCACATAGCGGTCACATCGCCGGGCGAGGGCTGGGAGGTAGTGATGGCAGCGCCGGACGACTGCTTCCTGTAAAAATCGTCTACATCGATGTCAACCCTTTCAAAATATGTTCTGCCGTCTATAATGACCGGCATGGGGAGAACATGGATGCCATATTGTCCCTGCTCTGACGGCATGATCCCACAGTTACTGTCTGTCATAATCGCGATTCCCGGCATATTACCACCTCTTGCTAAAAATTCCTGATAAAAAGTCCCGGCAATTTAATTTGATTGACCGTTATTATAACAGGTGTTAAGATTATAGCAAAATAGCGGAACGATAACAATTAGCAAAAAATCCCAAATGTCAGTTATCTATACAGGGCGATTTTACAGGCCCGGGGAGTGTTCACTCCGGTTTATGATGCGGCTCGTCGTGATCGGCAAGGAGCGGTCTGATAAAATCTAATTTTGATTTTAATACAGTTTCCAGAGTAGTGAGCTTATCGACCATGTCCTCGACGGATTTATTGATCTCGACAAGATCGTTTAAGCTGCAGCTGAGAGAAATAGCTTTTTGCAGTTTCTCACCCTCGGCATTCAGGATGTGGGATATGGCGGCTTCTTCCAGAGCGATGGACTGGAGAAGCGATGAGGCGGCACAGCATTTATCAATGTGCGTACATTTTATTTCAGGCATGCTCATACAGAGCCCTCCTTTAGAGATTCTTATATTACATGCTATGCAGGATAAAAGGGAAAGTTATCAGAATATTACAGACAAAAAAAGAATCCTCTGATTTTTCAAAGAATTCTTTCCATATCGCCCAATGCGGAAGAAGAGACTTGAACTCTCACAGGATTAACTCCCACTAGAACCTGAATCTAGCGCGTCTGCCATTCCGCCACTTCCGCTCGACAAATGATATTCTATCATAATCGTTCGGGTTTGTAAAGTATGAATTTTTATTTTTCATGAACCCCCATGATCCTGATAAACGACATGCCCGGCGCATATAGTTACTTTCACCTTTCCGTACAGTTCCCATCCGGTAAAGGGGGAGTTTGATGAAAGAGATACATACTCCTGAGGCTTCCAGCGCTCTGTCGGATCAAATAGGACAAGATCGGCATTCTCACCCGGTGCGATACTGCCGGCAGGCAGATGGTACAGTCTGGCGGGATTGACAGTCATTTTCTCCAGAAGATCCATCAGTGAGAGGTGACCCGGACGAACAAGAGAGGTGATGCCAAGAGCCAGTGAAGTCTCCAGACCGATAATACCGCTTGGAGCGGCTGTGATCGGGCGTGCTTTTTCCTCCTGGCTGTGCGGAGCGTGATCTGTCGCGATGATATCTATCGTACTGTCGGCAAGCCCCCGGATGATCTCCAGGCGATCCTGTTCTGTGCGGAGAGGCGGGTTCATCTTGGCGAGAGCGCCGTATTTGAGAACTGCTTCATCCGTGAGGGTGAAATGGTGCGGTGTGGCTTCAGCATGGATATCCGCCCCCAATGACTTGAAGATGCGAACCATCGCTACGGAGCGCCCTGAACTGATATGCTGGATCACAGTGCAGGCCCCTGAGCGCAGTGCGAGCATACAGTCCCTTGCAACGAGAGACTCCTCGGCAATCGACGGAGAGCCATAGATGCCAAGTTGCTCTGAGACAGCGCCGTGGTTAATGCCATTATTTTGGATAAACGCGGGATCCTCTTCGTGCAGGCTCAAAGGGACGCCGAGTTCTCTGGCCTTTTCCATTGCGCTGTAGAGGAAAGCTGCGTTTCTGAGCGGGATACCGTCGTCAGTAAACCCGCAGGCCCCGGCCTCTTTCAGGGCTTTCATATCTGTGAGCTGCTCTCCTCTGAGAGAATGGGATACGCTTGCTGCCTGGAAGATACGTATCGCTTCATTCTCTGAGCGGGACAGGATATCATTGAGAACATCGGTGTTATCTACTGTGGGCGAAGTGTTTGCCATGCAGACGACAGACGTAAAACCGCCTTTTGCCGCAGCAAGGGCTCCGGTGTGGAGAGTCTCCTTGTAAGTAAATCCCGGATCGCGGAAGTGCACGTGAGTGTCGACGAAACCGGGGGCAATGACGAGACCTTCCGCATCGATGACGGTTTCAGCATTATCAGGATCGATGTGATCCGCAATATTACAGACCAGTCCGTCCCGAATGAGGATATCAGATGTATAGGAACGACGAGTGGCGGGGTCGATGATATGGCCGTTTTTAATCAGCATGATAAATCTCCTTATTTATAATGATCACGTTGTGGAGGAACAGTCCTAAGTATAACTTATCAGCGGGGGTGTTGGCAAGGCGGGTGTACAATCATTAAAAAAGCCGGAAAGACAATCTGCACAGACAGAAATGTCTTTCCGGCAGCACCCGGACGATTACAGCATCTCCCGTTTTGTCATATCTGGCGGTAAAGATGACGCGGTATACCGTCTACCATGACAGGAGATACATCGCCCTGGATGAGCGGGCGTACATAGCTGACGAATTCATCGGTCACGTAGGAACCGTCCTCGTTCATCCACTCGCGGGGAACAAGTTTTTCGTCGTTTGCAATCTTGTGGACGTCCTTAACTTCTGTTCCGCTCTGATATGGGTCATCGGACAGTCTCTGAAGAACGACCATTTTACCTGAATCACCTTCATCTGCGGCTT
>CALWAR010000114.1 GCA_944375765.1 uncultured Mediterraneibacter sp.
GAAGAGGATTTCAGTTTCTTCAGCAATTCCAGTCCGTCGTCGCCGGGGAGCATGATATCAAGCAAAATAAGCTCCGGCGTATCAAACGCCAGAGCCTCCATAAAAGCAGAACCGTCTGCAAACCCTCTGGCTTTAAGCCCGGTCGTTTCCAGTGTATATATCACAAGTTCGCGGATGTTGTCGTCGTCTTCCACGCAATATATCATCTTTTCAGTTCTCCTTTATCCTGTATTTGTATCTGGTAATAATATTTATCTTAATTTACATGCATGACCGCACTGTCTCTGTGAACGCCGGTGATAGAGAATTCAACCCACTCGGCGATATTCGTCGCGTGGTCTCCGATACGCTCAAGGTATTTTGTCACCATGATAAGGTCGAAGATCCTCTTTCCGTTCTCGCCTTTCTCTTCTTTGATAAAGTCGATCATCTCATCGCGCACTTCCTCAAAATACTGATCTATCCCGTCGTCCGCGTTCATAACGCTCTTCGCGAGCTCAAGATCTCTGTTTACATAAGCCCTGACACTGTCGCGCACCATCTTGCTCACCTCTGACGCCATCGTCCCGATCACATGGATCTCGTTCGCAGCCGCGGCGCCCTTTGAGGAAATGATGATCTCCGCGATATCAGATGTCTGGTCTCCGATGCGCTCCATATCTGTGATCATCTTGAGCGCTGCGGAGATCCTCCGCAGGTCTTTGGCCACCGGCTGCTGCTGGAGCAGGAGTTTTAAGCACAGTCTCTCGATATCTTTCTCAATCTGATCGATCTCCTCGTCCTCTTTGATGACGTTCTTCGCCTGTTCAATGCTGCCGTCTTTAAGCGCCTGTGTCGCCTTTGTAATGGCCACCTCGCACAGTTCTCCCATATGTGTAAGCCGATCTTCAAGTGCGTGCAGCTGTTCATCAAACTTATTACGCATAATTTAACCAAACCTCCCTGTGATATAATCTTCTGTTCTCTTATCAGCCGGTATCGAAAACAGCTTCTCCGTGTCGTTGTACTCCACGACTTCTCCGAGCAGGAAGAAAGCCGTATTGTCAGATACACGGACGGCCTGCTGCATATTGTGTGTGACCATAACTATAGTATAGTCTTTTTTCAGTTCCATCGCAAGGTCTTCGATCTTGGATGTAGAGATCGGATCAAGCGCAGACGTAGGCTCATCCATGAGAAGCACTTCCGGTTCTACTGCAAGAGCTCTTGCAATGCAGAGTCTCTGCTGCTGCCCGCCCGACATGCCAAGAGCACTCGTCCTGAGACGGTCCTTGCACTCATCCCAGATCGCGGCGCTGCGCAGCGATCTCTCGACTATCTCATCCAGCTTTGCCTTGGACCGGACACCATGTGTCCTTGGGCCAAATGCGATATTGTCATAAATGCTCATCGGAAACGGATTCGGTTTCTGGAATACCATTCCGACACGTTTCCTTAACATATTTACGTCCATGCCCTTGAAAATATTCTCACCGTCCAGCATGATCTCGCCGTCGATGCGGCAGCCCTCCACAAGATCGTTCATGCGGTTGATGGACTTGAGGAGAGTAGATTTACCACAGCCGGAAGGCCCTATAAAAGCGGTGATCTTGTTTGATTCGATTTCAAGATTTACATCTTTGAGAGCTTTGAAATCTCCATAATATAAATCAAGATTCTTAATACTTATCTTTGACATTTTCTTTCCCTTTCTACACATTTATGCCTATGCTTTCGTAAGTTTTCTTGCGATCACACTGGACAATGCATTGATCCCCACTACAAGTACAAGCAGGATGACAGCCGTCGCGTATGCCTGATCCATGTAAAGTCCCTCGCTGGACAGATTATACATATGCAGGGCCAGCGTACGTCCTGATCCCATAATACTGTCCGGGATCTGAGCTACGGTTCCTGACGTGTACATCAGGGCCGCTGTCTCGCCTACGATACGTCCGATCGCCAGGATCACGCCTGCAAGCACGCCCGGGATCGCCGACGGGAGGACGATGCGGAATACTGTCCGCAGTTTGCCTGCGCCCAGCCCGAAGCTGCCCTCACGGTAGGAATCGGGAACTGCTTTCAGAGCTTCTTCCGTAGTCCTCATGATCAGGGGAAGGATCATGATAGCCATGGTGAACGCGCCTGCCAGAAGCGAGAATCCCCAGTCAAGAGCATTTACAAAAAAAAGCATACCAAACAGTCCGTATACGATCGACGGGATACCGGAGAGCGTCTCCGTCGTAAGCCGTATGACTTCAATAAACTTGTTGCCTCTCGCGGCATACTCCACAAGGAATACAGCAGAGAAAATCCCGAAAGGAACCGCGATCAGCAGGGATAATAATGTCATGATGATCGTGTTCACAAAAGCGGGCACCACCGACGCATTTTCCGAGCTATATTCAAGAGAAAAGAGCGACGGTGTTATGTGCGGCAGTCCGTTGATAAGGATATAGGCGATCAGGAAGATCAGCACGGCAAAGGTGATGACAGCCGCCAGCATCACGAGCAGCATTACGATAAATGAACCCGGATGTTTCAGATAAGTCCTGAGCTTATCGCCGATTGTTGTCTTATTACTCATGATCCGCCCCCCTCTTTAATAGCGCTACACTGAAATTAATAATGAGGATAAATACAAAAAGCACGACTCCTGTAGCGATCAGAGCCTCTCTGTGCAGCCCCGTAGCATACCCCATCTCTATTACGATGTTTCCGGTCAGAGTACGGATGCCTTCAAGCATACTGGATGTAAGTCTCGCCTGATTTCCGACGATCATGATGACCGCCATAGTCTCGCCGATCGCCCGGCCGATCCCCAGCACGATCCCCGCGATCACACCTGACTTCGCCGCCGGGATGATCACGCGGAAGATGCTCCTCTCTTTCGTTGCCCCGAGTGCGAGAGAACCCTCGTAATAATGGGATGGAACCGCACGCATCGCGCTCTCTGTCGTCCCGATGATGGTCGGCAGGATCATCATGCCAAGGATAAGAGAAGCAGTCAGTATGCTGTTTCCGTTTCCCGGATTCTTTACGATCCCGGCGCGGTAGAGCGCAGTTCCGAACTCACGGATCAGCGGAACGACAACTACCAGACCGAAGAAACCGTAGATAACCGATGGAATCCCCGCGAGAAGCTCTGTAGCGGCTTTCAGCGGTTTATAGATCTTCTTCGGACAGTACATTGCCATAAATACAGAAGTCAGGATACCGATAGGCACTCCGAATATGATCGCTCCGGCCGTCACATAGAGACTTCCTACGATCATAGGAAAAATTCCGAACTGCCCGCTGTTCGGACGCCATTCCTGCCCTGTGATAAAGTCTAAAAATCCGATCTCTCTTATTGCAGGGATACCATTTGCAAACAGAAAAATGCAAATAAGAGCTACCGCCAGCACAGATGCGCATGCGGCAATGAAAAATACTCCCTGCATGAATTTTTCAGTCCATGCTTTTGGTTTCATTTTTTCCTCCTGATGAGCCGGGTAGACATTTCTCATATCCGCCCGGCTCATAAATTCATACAAACACGATTTTCTCTCCCTTTCAGCCCTATAGCTGAACTTGTGCTTTAGATTGCATCCCAGGTCATCACATCGCCAAGGTAGATGGATTTCACCTGGTCTACTGACAGATCGTCTGTCGGGTTAGACTGGTTCACGATCACTGCGATACCGTCTGTAGCGATCACTGTGCCGTCAAGCTCGGCAGCCTCGTCCTCTTTCAGTTCTCTGGACGCCATGCCGATGTCATAGCTTCCCTCGATCGCGGATGTCATACCTGTTGTGGAATCTGTTGTCTGAAGCTCGATGGATGCGTTCGGATTCACCTCACTATAAGCCTCTTTGAGTTTCTCCATCAGCGGAGATACAGAAGAAGATCCTCCTACTACACAGCTTCCTTCCGGAGCGCTTCCTGCATAAGCCTCCACCTCGGATACCGGGATGTATCCCTCGTCAGCTACTACCTGCTGTCCCTCTGTGCTCATGATAAAACTCATGAAGTCTGATGCAACCTCATTGTCAAGGTTCTTGCTCACTGCAACATTGAACGGTCTGGATACTTTGTAGGATCCGTTCTCGATGTTTTCCGGCGTCGCGTCAGCGCCGTCGATCTTCACTGCCTTTACAAGAGACTCGTCAAGAGATCCCAGGGAAATATAGCCGATCGCATACTCATTCTCAGATACAGTTGTCATCATAACTGATGTGTTGTTTGTGACCTGAGCGTCAAGTGTCGTCATATCATTGTCTTCCTCGTCCACAACGCCGAACAGCTCTGTGAATGCTCCTCTTGTGCCGGATCCCTCTTCACGGGATACTACTGTGATCGCTGTTGCCGCATTCCACTCAGAGGAAGCGTCCCCGCCATTCTCTGCTGCTGATGCGCTGTCTGATCCGTTTCCACACCCGGCTGCCATAGCTGCCACCATACCTGCAACTGATAAAACTGCGATAAACTTTTTCATTTTCATTGTTCATAATCTCCTTTTTCAATTCTTTGAATTTCGATTATAATATGTGCTGCGCATTTAGCGCCGCCGGCGGATCACTCTGTCGTCCGTCAACGGTATTCATCATAAAAGAGCAATGTAAAATGTAAAATCAGTTCTATGTTAAATCTATGTAAAGTCAAAAAAAGCCCCTGTATAGGACAAAAATGACCTTTACAGGGACCTGTTGCTCCTCATCTCCGATTCAGTTGTCACATATCATGCGGAGCCGGAAATGTCACTCTACAGTCACAGATTTCGCCAGGTTTCTCGGCTTATCTACATCGAGTCCTTTCGCCACGCTCACATAATATCCCATGAGCTGAAGAGGGACGATCGCAAGGCTTGTCATAAAATACGGCTCTGTCTTAGGCACATAGACAGAGAAATCAGCCGTGTCTTCTATGTTGTAGTTGCCGTATGAGGTCAGTCCCATAAGATAAGCGCCCCGGCTCCTGACCTCGACCATATTGCTGAGCGTCTTCTCGAACAGATTATCCTGCGTCAGCACACCGATCACAAGGATACCGTTTTCCACGAGGCTGATCGGTCCGTGTTTGAGCTCGCCGGCAGCATATGCCTCGGAATGTATATAGCTGATCTCTTTCATCTTCAGGCTGCCTTCGAGACTGATCGCATAATCGAGGCCGCGTCCAATGAAAAAGATATCTCTCGCATTCGCATATTTGCTCGCAAACCACTGGAGCCTTTCTTTATCATCCAGAGTTTTCTGGATCTTGTCCGGCAGAGTCTCCATCTCCGCGATGAGGCTTTCGCAGCGCGCTTCATCGATCCTGCCTTTCACTTTCGCCGCCCGGACAGCGATCAGATACATGGCGATGAGCTGAGTACTGTACGCTTTCGTCGTCGCCACAGATATCTCCGGTCCTGCATAGGTGTACAGGATATAGTCGCTCTCTCTTGCAATACTGGATCCCACTACATTTACAATGCCCAGCACCGGAACCCCCCGCTCCTTAGCAAGCCGCAGAGCCGCAAGGCTGTCCGCTGTCTCGCCGGACTGTGAGACGACAATGACAAGGGAGTTCGGCGCAATGATCGGATTACGATATCGGAACTCCGACGCCAGATCCACTTCCACCGGGATGCCGGCGAGATCTTCAAGCACATATTTCCCGGTCATTCCAACATGATATGCAGAACCGCACGCAACGATGTAGATCCTCTCCAGGCTTTCAAGCGCCTCGTCGGTAAGCCCTGCCTCTGAGAAATCGATTGAGCGTTCCTTTGTGTACGCTCCGATCATATCCTGTACTGCTTTGGGCTGTTCATGGATCTCCTTGAGCATGAAATGTTCATATCCGCCTTTTTCCGCAGACTCGGCGTCCCATTTGATCTCAACCATCTCTTTGTCGATCTCTTCCCGGTCGATGTTGTAAAAATGTATTTCCTCTCCGGTGAGCTCTGCTATCTCAAGATTCCCGATATAATATACGTTTCTTGTCTTGTCGAGAACAGCCGGGACATCCGAGGCGATCAGACAGGCCGAACCGCTCTTTCCGATAATTAGCGGACTGTCCTTGCGGGCCGCATACAGCTTCCCGGGATGGTCATGGAACATCACGCCGAACGCGTAGGAGCCCCGTATGCGCAGCATTGCGCGCGCCAGAGCTTCCAGCGGAGTCCCTGTCTTCTTATAATAGTAATCCACGAGTTTTACCGCGATCTCTGTATCCGTCTGTGAATAAAATGTATATCCCGACTTCAGCAGCTTGTCTTTGATCTCCTGGTAGTTTTCAATGATGCCGTTATGTACCAGTACGACCGAACGGTCATCTGTGCAGTGGGGATGCGCGTTATTCTCGGACGGTTCCCCGTGAGTGGCCCAGCGGGTATGCCCTATCCCGCATGTCCCATATACGCTCTTTCCGTTATCAGTCTTCTCCGCAAGTATCTTCAGGCGTCCTTTTGCCTTTATTACCGATATCTCGTCCCGCTCATCATTTCTCACGGCGATGCCGGCAGAGTCATATCCTCTGTATTCAAGTTTTGACAGCCCTTTCAGAAGAATCGGAGCCGCCTGCTCCTCTCCTGCATAACCTACGATTCCACACATGCTTTATACTCCTCCTTCGCTGACTTGTGCTCTATCATACCATCTGCAAACAAAGCCTGTCAACCTGAGTTCCTGCCGCAGGCTCCGGCTGACAGGCTCTCTCCTCACTTCTTCATCTTCGGCTCAAAGACAAAGGATGCAATGTATCCGAATACAAGGGCTGCTGATATCCCCACTGCACTCGCCTTGAAACCGCCCATAAAAATGCCGATGAAACCGCTTTTATCGACAGCCTCCTTTACCCCCTGCCAGAGAAGATTACCGAATCCAAGGAGGGGAACACTTGCCCCCGAACCCGCAAATTCCTGAAATGGTTCATAGATACCGCAGAACCCAAGCGCTGCTCCCGAGCATACGAGGAGCACCATGATCCGTCCCGGCATCAGTTTCGTTCGGTCAAGCAGGATCTGCACGAGCGCACAGATAATCCCGCCTACTGTAAATGCTGTAATATATTCCATCGCTTCTTTCTCCTCCTTTATTCCTGTCATCCCGGTACATGTTCCAGCACGATCCCGTGCGCGATGCCCGGAACACTGGCGCCCTCGTTGAAGCTCACTGTGGAGAGCAGAGCTCCTGTAGGCACGAAGAGCACCCGCTCCCACTCGCCCTTTTCCAGCTTGGGCAGGATGAACGAAGCCAGTGTGACTGCCGCACAGCCGCAGCCGCTCCCGCCCGCATGGGTGTCCTGTTTTTCTTTATCGTATATGAGCATGCCGCAGTCGAGATGTTTCTTTCGTATGTCGTGGCCTTTCCCCCTTACGAGATCAAACAGGATAGACTGTCCCACATATCCCAGATCTCCGGTGATGATATGGTCATAATCCTCCGCCGAGCGGCCTGTGTCCTCAAAATTCTGTACGATCGTATCCATCGCAGCCGGGGCCATACACGCTCCCATATTCTGAGAATCCTTGAGTCCGTAATCTACGATCTTCCCGACTGTCACTCCCGCGATCCTCACATGAGAACCGCGATAAACGTCCTCATCCGCCTCCGGTGATCCGGAGACATCGGTCCTGCCGGGTGTTTCCGCTGATTCGGAGATGTCCCTCCCGCCGGACATCTTTGCTTCTGCCGCCCGCACGACAAACGCTCCGCTTCCTGTCACTGTCCAGTGGGCGGACAGAGGCCGCTGATTCGCATATCCCAGAGGAAACCGGAACTCTTTCTCCGCGCTCCCGAAATGACTTGACGTGACCGCCAGCATATACTTTCCGTATCCCGCCGCGGCGCTCATCCCTGCGAGCGCCAGCGCCTCGCCCGATGTGGAACACGCCCCGTAGAGTCCGAACATAGGAATCTGAAGCGCCTCCACTCCCATAGAAGTCGCGATCCCCTGCCTCAGAAGATCACCCCCGAACAGGTAACGCACCTCATCCGCTTTCACATGCGCTTTCCCGAGGGCAAGCACACACGCCTCTTTCTGCATGGTGCTCTCGGCTTCTTCCCATGTCTGCGCTCCAAAAAGATCGTCTTCATTGGTCATGTCAAAAAGTTTTCCAAGCGGCCCTTCTGCCTCCTTGCTTCCTGTGACAGATGCGGCGCTCACGATATAAGGGCCATTTTCAAACATCAGGCTCTGTTTTCCCTTTACAGCCTGTGCCTCAGTGAAGTATGTCATAGTAATGTCCTCGCTTCTTCCCGTGTACCGCCGGTACAGACACCGGTGTCTCTGTGTCTTTTCGCCTGCCGTGCGGCATTGACCGGCGGATTGAAGATATTATCTGCATCTCTTCCAGAAATATGCACCCCATCAGATAGTATATTTGCAGAAAAAGGAAAGATACTAACAGAAAATGTCAAAAGGAGACACAGAAATGGATAAGATTGAACGTCTGAAGCATGAAAAACAATATGAACAGTATGTAAAACAAAAAACGCCCAGACACAATGTCTGGGTAAATATGGTCAAAGCCTTTCTCACAGGCGGCGCAATATGCTGTCTCGGTCAGGTCATCTACCACTACTGCGAACTACAGAGTCTTCCCAAAGATGAGTGCGGAAGCTGGACTTCTATGATCCTGGTTCTGCTCAGCATCCTCCTGACCGGAGTCGGTATCTATCCCCGCCTGGCAAAGTGGGGAGGGGCAGGCGCGCTCGTCCCCATTACCGGCTTCGCCAACTCGGTTGCCGCGCCATCTATAGAATACAAGAAAGAAGGGCAGGTCTTCGGGATCGGATGCAAGATCTTTACCATCGCCGGTCCGGTAATCCTCTACGGTATTTTCACGAGCTGGACTCTGGGACTGCTTTACTGGCTATGGACTCTTGTGAGATAGGAAGAGATTTTCTTCCTATCTCCCATACAGTTTGGTCACTCTTGCGATCTCTTTTACCGTCGCTTTATCGAACTGTCCTTTCTTCATTCTCCATACCCAGTTGCCGCCGAGTGTGGACGGGATATTGATACGCGCCTCGCTGCCAAGATTCAGGTAATCCTGCATGGGGATCACGCACAGATCGGCAACACTGCTCATAGCCATGGCGATAAAGTCTTTCGTCAGCGTATCCTCGTCAAGTCTTTCTTTGCACATATATTCTTTTGCAAAGTCTCTGGCGTCTTTTCCGACTTCATGGTACCAGCCTCTTGTCGTATCATTGTCATGGGTGCCCGTGTAGACTACGCAGTTGGTCGGATAAGTATGGGGCAGATAGTTGGAAGACTCACGCGCGTCAAATGCGAACTGGAGCACTTTCATGCCCGGGAATCCGCTGTCTTTTAAAAGCTGGAGCACGCTTGGTGTGAGGAATCCCAGATCTTCCGCGATGATCGCCGGTCTGCCAAGCCTGTCTTCAATGGCATGGAACAGATCCATTCCCGGTCCCGGCATCCATTTGCCGTTTACAGCCGTATCGTCGCCGTACGGGATTGCATAATACTCGTCAAATCCGCGGAAGTGGTCGATACGCACCACGTCATAAAGTTTGAAACAGTATTCAATTCTTCTGATCCACCACTCGTAACCTGTCTTTTTGTGATAATCCCAGTCATAGAGGGGATTGCCCCAGAGCTGTCCTGTGGCAGAAAATGCGTCCGGCGGGCATCCTGCCACTCCGGTGGGCTCATTGCTCCCGTCAAACTGGAACATCTCAGGAGCCGCCCATGTATCCGCGCTGTCAAACGCCACATAGATCGGGATATCGCCAATGATCTGAATGCCTTTCTCATTTGCATATGCGTGAAGTTTCTTCCACTGCTTGTCAAATTCATACTGCTGGAATTTGTAGAATCCGATCTCCTCAGCGAGTTCCTCTCTTGCTTCAGCCAATGCGTCTGCCTCACGGTTCTTCAGCGGCGCATCCCACTCGCTCCAGCTCACTCCGCCCTTACTGTCTTTTATGGCCATATACAGGCTGTAGTCGTCCAGCCAGAATGCCTGATCCGTAACAAATTTCACATAGTCTTCTTCGTCTTCACCGCCCTTTTCACAGAAACGGTCGTATGCCTTTTTCAGCACTTTAAATCTGGAATTATAGATTTTCTCATAATCGATGCAGTCTGCCTGATCGCCGAAATCGTATGCCTTGCACTCTTTTTTCGTCAGAAGTCCTTCTTTGATGAGAGTCTTCAGGTCAATAAAATACGGATTTCCCGCGAACGTGGAGAAAGACTGGTACGGGGAATCCCCGTAACCAGTCGGTCCAAGCGGAAGTATCTGCCAGTAACTTATGCCCGCCTCTTTTAACATATCCACGAATTTATACGCATCCTTTGAGAAACATCCGATCCCGTACTTTGACGGAAGGGAAAATATCGGTAATAAGATTCCGCTTGCTCTTTTCATTTCATTTTTCCTTTCTTCTACTACTGCAGACGCCAGATGTCTCTGTTGTACTCTTCGATGGTACGGTCGGATGAGAAGAATCCTGCTTTCTCGATATTGACCAGCGCCATCTTCGCCCATGCCTTTCTGTCAGCGTATGCAGCAAGGGCTTTCTCCTTTGTCTCTTTGTAAGAGTCAAAGTCTAAGAGTGTCATGAACCAGTCTTTATTGATCAGCTCATTTTTCAGGCGCGTCAGGTTCTCCTCGCAGCCGACTTTCAGCATCTCATCGCTTGTGATGAAGTCGATCGCTGCTTTGATCGCCTCGTTGTTCTCATAGTAATCTTTCGCAACGTAATCAGCCTTTGCATAATGCTCGATCACTTCGTCGCTGGATGCGCCGAATACAAAGATATTGTCGTCGCCCACAGCCTCGTGGATCTCTACATTTGCTCCGTCCTCTGTTCCCAGAGTCACAGCGCCGTTGAGCATGAACTTCATGTTTCCTGTTCCACTGGCCTCTTTGGAAGCAAGAGAAATCTGCTCGGAAATATCGCATGCCGGGATCAGCTTGCCGGCTTTTGTCACGTTGTAGTTCTCTACCATGACAACTCTCAGGTATTTGTTTACCTCAGGATCATTGTTGATGATCTCCTGCAGGCAGAGGATCAGGTGGATAATATCTTTTGCGATCACATAAGCCGGAGCTGCTTTCGCACCGAAGATTGCTGTCACCGGAGCCGTCGGAATCTTTCCTGCTTTGATCTCCAGATATTTATCGATGATATACAGTGCGTTGAGCTGCTGACGTTTGTACTCGTGGAGACGTTTTACCTGAATGTCAAAGATCGTATCCGGGCTTACTTCCAGTCCCTGAGTCTCGCGCAGGTAAGCGCAGAGGTCTTCTTTGTTCTTGTGCTTGATCT
>CALWAR010000115.1 GCA_944375765.1 uncultured Mediterraneibacter sp.
GGATCTGTCCCTTTTCTTTTTTCTCCATCGCCCACTGGAAACAGTCATATTTTTCGTAGGTATCGTAGTTGTTCCCGTCCTCCAGACTGTGCAGCAGATAAAAGTCAAAATACTCCACGCCGCACCGCTCCAACTGCTCCTGGAAAATTCTGTCTCTGTCCTCCGGGTCTTTCATAGCCCAGGCAGGAAGCTTTGTGGCAAGGTAAAAATCCTCTCTGGGATAGCGCGCCACAAGAGCCTCTTTGACCGCCCGCTCAGAGTTTCCGCCGTGATAAACATAAGCGGTGTCAAAATAGTTGAAGCCATTTTCCATATAAGCATCTACCATTTTCTGAACGGTTTCCATATCAATAGCTCCGTCTTTTTCAGGGAGCCTCATAAGACCAAAACCCAGTTTCGGCATATCTTTAAAACTCATTTTCATTTTCCTCCGTATCATCGTTAATTTCCCGGATCATTTTCGCCGGTACACCTCCAACAACGCAGTTGTCCGGGACATCTTTCGTCACCACGGCTCCGGCAGCAATTACTACGTTGTTTCCAATCGTCACGCCCGGCAAAATCGTGCAGTTCCCTCCGATCCACACATCCCTGCCAATGGAAACAGGTTTTGCCTGCCCGATATGCCCCCGCCTTTTTCGGGGAGAAAGCGGGTGGTTGACTGTGGTAATCAGCGTGTTCGGGCCGATCATCACATAGTCGCCGATATTTACCGGGGCAATGTCCAGGATCGTCACATTGTAGTTGGCAAGAAAGTTTTTCCCCACATGGATGTTCTTTCCGTTGTCACAGTTAAACACCGGAAGAACGGTGGGATTGCTCCCAACAGAGCCAAACAGCTCCCGCACGGCGGCTTCACGGGTTGTATCCTCTGTAACAGGAATCGCATTCAGCTTTGCGCATCCCTCGATTGCATGCAGTTTTCTGGAATTTACGCCTTCATCCCAGAAATCGTATTCCAAACCGGCATCCAGTTTTTCAAGTTCGGTCATATATTAATCTCCTCCCACTATCCAATCAATTTTTCAATTCGGCTTTCGGCCGCCAGGGACAAGAGTACACGCAGGTGTTCCCGGATTCTCTTTTTCGATTCCCGCGGCTCCCGGTTATAAACCCGCCCGGTAAATTCATTTCCAAAATGCCCTTCCGGTGTTGCGTATCGCGCCAGTCCCCAGCCATAGGCTTTTCCATTCCGGTCTTTGGCATACTCAAAGTCAATCGTGGTCACATAGCCCAACATTTGCAGCCGGGTAACAATAGAATCAAATTCTCCGCGTTTTTTCATTCCCACGAGTTTTCTCCACTCCCTGGACAACAGCGAAGGATGCTCCGCCAGGACATCATAAACCAGTTTGCCCTGATGCCTGGCAAACCCGTCATCATACCTGGCATCAAAGTCATAGCCGTCTCTGCGGTAATTTGCAAAATCCGGGAACCATTCCATACTGATAAAACCGGCTTTTCCATGAAAAAATTTTCCGTAAGCGCAGCCGGTTTCCCGGATTACCGGGCCCTTCCATTCCCAGGGATCCTCAACACCGTCTGCAAACCACAGCTCCGGCGGAGTATGTTCTTCCACTGAAAATCCCGGAATCTGATTTTTGAGCAGCGGGAGAAATCCATATTCCTGTACGAGCCGCGATAAATCCGATGAGGAATAGATTTTTAAATCATCCTTTGCTTGCATCCTTCTTTCCTCCTTCCGTTTTCGTGATAAAAAACATCCCACTGCCACACAAGCCCTCGGCGTATGAAAACGCCCAGGGCCGGTATGCGCCTGTAATCATTCACCTTTTTGAGCGGCAAGCCATTCGTTATATGCCTTGACCGGCGGTGCGCCCGCAATATAGGAAAGCTCCGGAATGTCGGGACGCTTCTCCTGCAAAATCTCATAAGCGTCTACCGATACAATCCCACCGCCGCAGTGAAGAAGTACCGGGCAGCCTTCCGGGATTTCATCATAACGCTCAGCCATTTCTGTGTAGGGGATATACATGGCTCCCGTAATCCCATTGCGTAGTTTCCACTCCGGTGCGTTTACCTCAACGATCACTAAATTTGGTGTGTTTTTCATATATTCCAAAGCGTCCTCCGGCGTTTGACCGCCGAGTAATCTTGTAGACTGCATATCACTGTCCTCCTGTTCTGCCATCCATTCATTATATTCTTGAAACAACGGCGCTCCATCAATATAAGCGATTTCCGGTATATCGCTGCGAAGCTCCAGGATGCGTTCATATGCGCCGGGCACAACCATACCAAGCCGACAATGGAGCAAGACCGGGTGTCCTGCGGGAATCTCCATATAAAGAGCGTCCTCCGCTTCGCTGTCTAATTCCTCAATGGGAATATGAATGGCTCCCTCAAAATGGTTTTCTTCATAGTGGCTGGTAGTCGCAACATCTACAATCACAAGATCAGGCGTATTTTTCATATATTCCAAAGCATCCTCCGGCGACATCGCGCCAGGAGCATTGATATCTGCCTGCGTATTTGTTGCAGCACTTTCATTTGTTGCGGCACTCTCATCGGATGATGTACTTTGTTCTGACACAGGTGCTTGCTGTGAATTTTCGGCATTGGAACAAGCGGAAAGCGTACCGATTAGCACACACGCAAGGAAAAATAAAAATAGTTTTTTCATCCTGCCTCCTTGTTTTCTTCACCGGATAATGCCTGTTCCTCCGCCAATACCTTGTGTACCACCAGTACGGCATCCTTTACCTTCATTCCGCACTGGAAGGCTTTGGGGGCGTTCCCATGCAGGATTTCCCGGCATCGAATGGAGCCGTATTCCTGTTCATAGATCTCAGCGGCCCGACGGATTGCTTTGTAGGTTTTTCCTTTGCTTTTCCCATCCATGCTGCCGCTGCTGGTATAGTAGCTGATGACGGCGGCTGCGGCGCAAAACGCGCCGCATACCTCCTGCATGGCTCCAAACCCGCCGCCGAACCCTTCCATCATCTTATAGGCAGTCGTTTCGTCCAGCCCCATATCACCGGCAAAGGCGCAGAATACAGCCTGGGAGCAGGTACAGCCGTTTCCGTACGCCTGCCCGGCCAGCTTCAGTTTTTCTTCCATGCCTGTGCCCTCTGTTTACCGGAAAGACTTCTCATAGATTTCCAGGTAATCTTCATCGGACAGCGGCAGCGGGTCGGCGGTAATATCCCCGCCCAGCACCTCATGGACGCGCTGCGGATACAGTTTCATTTCTTCCCTGGTGATCCCGGCCTCGCTCATCTTCAGGTCGGCGCAGTCGATGGATTCCAGCAGAGCGTCCAGAGCGCGGATAAAGTCTTTGCCGGAAGTGGGGTTCTCCACGCCCATCGCTTGCGCCATTTTGATCATCGGCTCCTCGGCGGCCTGGCGCTGGGCAAAGAAATCATAATAGGCGTGGGCGATCATGATCAATCCTGCGCCATGAACCAGATCCTCGTGATAGCTGCCCATGACATGCTCCATCGTATGGGCGGAGGTGCAGTTCATGTAATAGCCCGCCAGCGTGTTCGCAATCGCCATATAGTAACGGGCATCTTTGTTGGTTCCGTCCTTGTAGGCAATGGGCAGATATTTGGCAATCAGCTCAATCGCTTTCAGGGCAAACATCTCTGCCACAACATGTTCGTTCTTGTTGATGACGCTCTCGGCCGCATGGAAGAAAGCGTCCATGCCCTGATAGGCCGTAAATTTCGGCGGCACGCTCATCATCAGGTCTGGATCGACGATGGAGAGGGTCGGGAACATGGAGGGGAAGAAAATGCCCGTCTTTTCCTTTGTGGCGTCATTGGAGATAACTGCGGCAATATCCACTTCGCTGCCGGTTCCGGCAGAGGTCGTGATCGCCACAATGGGGATGGCGTCAAAGGGAGGGGTCTGCTTGCCGCCCTGGCTGCTGAGGGAATAGTCCCAAATGTCGCTGGGGTTCGCCGCCATCAGGGCGATACATTTGGCGCAGTCCATGACAGAGCCACCGCCCAGGGCCACCACGAAATCGCAGCCGTTTTCTTTCACCGCCTTTGCGCAGTCCATGACGTTCTCACGGGTGGGGTTGGGGCGGATCTCATCAAACAGGGCATGCTCCACACCGGCCAGTTCCAGCTCTTTTTCCGTGCGGGCCAGATAGCCATACTTCTTGACCGACTGCCCGTTGGACGTTACGATCAGCGCCTTCTTTCCGGGAAGTTTCTGCTCGTGCAGAGCGCCCAGCTGACCGGCTCCGAAAAGCACACGGGTTGGCATGTTAAAAATAAAGTTTTTCATCTTGAAAACCTCCATACAATTTTTAGATTTTGCTTGCTCTTTCAGCTTGCAATTCAAGTATAACGATTTTTAGCGGCAAGTTCGACGCTAAATCTTAATAATATAAGTGGTAAATTCTAATTTTCATTGACCTGTTCCCGCGTTATGTTTCGCAGCCAGCCATATTTTTTGTAATGGATGATCGCCGCAGGAACCTTTACTACTTCGTCCAGATTGACGATCAGAAACACGATGACCACAGGGAGATGGAAAACAAATGCCGCAAGGAAACCAACGGGAACCGCAAACAGCCACATGGTGATCGTATCGCATATCAATCCAAATTTGGAATCCCCTCCAGCCGGGAAAATACCTGCGATCGTCGTTGTGTTGATTGCCTTGGCTACCATGTAGCAGGCACAAAGAATCAGCATCCATTGCAGATACCCGGAAGCCTGTGGAGTGAGAACAGTTACATTCAAAATCAGCGGCGACAGTGCAACCAGAAGGAGCCCGGATACAATTCCGCTGGCAATCGACAATTTCCATAACAGGCCGCCATACCGTTTCGCCTGCTCTAAATTCCCAGTTCCAAGCTCGTTTCCAACAATGATCCCGCCGCCATTGCCAAGACCGGTACAGAAACTCACGATCAGATTTTTGGCGATATTGGCGATAGAATTTGCGGCAACCGCATCGCTGCCAAGATGCCCCATGATAACGGAGTACATGGAAAATCCCACACCCCATACCAGGTAATCTCCCAGCATGGGCAGGGTGTATTTCCAGTAGTCACGTACCAGCCATTGTTCCGCAGAAATGCAGTATTTGATATGGAGCCGAATACGGTCTTTTCGCAAGGATTCCGCGTAGGCCCAAGCCATTTCAATCAGTTTGGAAATGGAAGTGGCCAGCGCGGCGCCCGCGATCCCCATTTCAGGGAAAAACCACAGCCCGTAGATCAAGGCCGCATTCAAAAAGAGATTGATCACCACCGCGCTGGAACCGATGACCATGCTTTTCATGGCATAATCTGTGTTTTTCAGGATGCACAGATAAATCTGTGAGATACCCGTGAACAGGTAAGAGACAGACACAATGCGAAGATAGACGACGCCGCCCGAAATAAGCTGCGGTTCGCCGGTAAATATCCGCATCAGCATGGAGGCGCGAAAAGTGAGGCACAAAAAAAGACAATGGAAATCAGAAAAGAAATTCGCGTTACATAGCCGAAAATCTTCTCAATCGACTCTTTATCCCCTTTTCCATAATATTGCGCGGCCAGAATACTTGTCCCCATCGTCAGACCGCCCATGAACAGGTTAAATACAAACGTGATCTGTCCCGCCAACGAAACTGCGGAGAGCGCATCCTGGCTGATCACTCCCAACATCAAGGCATCGGATGCGCTGACCGCCGCCAACATAAACTGCTGAAACGCAATCGGCAGTACAAGGGAAAAAAGTTTTCGGTAAAAGACAGCATTCCTGCTGTTTTGAATTTTTGCTGACATTATGATCCTCCTGTTTCTTCTGAACTCAACCGTTTCAGTATAAAGCAGAAAACAATTCGTGTCAGCACCAAAACTTAATGATTTCTATGGCTTTTTCTAATATCTCGTGGGATACTGAAAATAAAAGGAGGCTGATAACATGTTTCAGGATAAAGTAGCGGTCATCACTGGCGGTGCACAGGGCATTGGAAAATGTATTGCCGAGGAATTCAGGAAAAACGGCGCGTCCATCTGCATGATCGACAAGCGGCCCAACGGCTATTTTGTCGGCGATTTGGCGGAGGAAGAAACCCTTGTCCGCTTTGCGGAGAAGGTAATCACGGAGCATGGAAAAGTGGACTATCTCATCAACAATGCCTTGCCCCTGATGAAAGGAATTTCCGAATGCTCCTATGAGGAATTCAATTACGCCCTGCGGGTAGGCGTGACAGCGCCGTTCTACCTTACAAAACTCTTTCTGCCGCATTTTACCCCCGGCGCGGCGATTGTAAATATTTCTTCCTCCCGCGACCGCATGAGCCAGCCGCAGACAGAAAGCTATACTGTTGCCAAAGGCGGCATTTCAGCACTTACCCACGCCCTGGCGGTCAGTCTTGGCGGCAAAGTCCGCGTCAACTCCATCTCCCCAGGCTGGATCGATACCGCTTACACGGAGTATACAGGTGCGGATGCCGCACAGCATCCTGCCGGCCGGGTGGGAAACCCCTTGGACATCGCCAACATGGTGCTGTATCTCTGCTCGGATAAGGCCGGTTTTATCACGGGAGAGAATATCTGCATTGACGGCGGCATGACGAGACAGATGATCTACCACAATGACTTTGGATGGACGCTGAACGAGGAGGGTATTTGATGAGCAATCCCACTTTAGATGCAGCGATTGAAAAACTGGGGGAGCAATTTGCAAAACGGAACTGGAGCTACCTTGACGTTCCTGCTGGGAGCCCGATGGAAAAATCCTATGCCTGGCCCGGTCCGCCGGAAGAAAACATTATGATTTGTGTTCATAAAGGCCCTGATATTCAGGAGATGTTCCACCGCCAGGATTTTTTCTTCTTTAACTTTGCCTATTTAGGCGATTATGGTGCGCTGAGCTATAAATATGACAACCACATCACGATTCACGAAAATGAATGCTATATCGGCCAGCCGTTTGCAGGATATGCGCTCTCGGCACACAGTGAACAAGATATTATCATCATCGGTATCTTAATTCAAAAAGAGACATTTTTTCGGGTGTTCCTGCCAGTGCTGTCCGCAGATACAAAGCTGTTCCACTTTTTCCTCGATCCACAGACCAATGAGTATTCCGAGGAATTTATCCATCTCCGCTTTGAAGACTCCTGCTGTATCCGGACTCTTCTGGAAATGATGGTGATTGAATATGCCAATCCGCAGGAGGATACCCAGGCCATTCTTCAACCTATGGTACTGACGCTGCTGATGATGGTAGCAAGACAGTATAAGCGGTCGATCCCTGTTCCGAAAGATGAAAGGCTGTCAGATAAGATCGTCCGTTATATGGGAGAACACTCTGACGTTGTGACATTAAAAGATATATCGAAACATTTTTCTTACCACCCAAACTATATTTCCACTCTGCTGCACCGTGAGATCGGAAAATCCTTTTCGGAAATTCTTTTGGAACAGCGGATGGAGCGCGCCGTATTCCTGCTGAAAGGAACCAATCTTTCTGTTGAGGAGATTGCCGCAATGCTCGGTTACAGCAACAGCAGCAATTTTTACAAGGCTTTCAGAGAATATTATCATTGCTCTCCGAGGGATTATGTTGGAAAGCAGTAGTGTCCTGATATATGAAAGCGGTTATACCGAAAGTCAGATTATCCCGAATACCTTGTAAAAAGCCGGTAATAAATGCATTTTTTAAAGGCTGCCGTAAGACAGCTTGTTAAAGTGCACCATTTATTGGCTGTCCTCTACTTTTTTTCACAATATGTTCTCCTTAAAGCTGTACAATCTTATATTTTTGCGACTTTTCTTTCTCTGTGTTTTCTACTCTCACATCCACAGTGCTTACACTTGTAAATAACATCGTAATATTCCAGAACATCCGGAACATACTGAGTTGTTGTATAAGTCTTTCCGTCAGCTCCTTTTTGCTCGACATCCACTTTGACAGAGCTTTCTTTACTGCCAGGTAGCTGTTCTCTTTCTTGTTTTAAGGCAAATAATTTTCCGCATGTTGGACACCGTTTTTTCCACCCAATTACAAAGATGATCCCATAGATTTTAATATATAATTAGTAACAGCTATATAAATCACTGGCAAAATACATAATATCAAAATCATAAGTAGGACAAGAAATATTCCGATTCTTTTCAGTCCTCTGTTTTTTCTGGTATAGGATATACATAAAAATTTGTTCGCAATTCCTGTTTGAATACACTTATTTGAGTGTTGATTCTTCCACTGGTTTATCCTTAAAATTGTTCTGTGGTCGCTGTTCGGCATATCCCCGTGCCTGCATTACAGCAATAATACGCTTTCCACGTACCATAATACATTCGTTTACTGTTTTAAAAAATTCTTCAAACTCTTTTATAGTTGTAGGAAGCGGATTATTAAGGGAATGACTTTTGAAAAATCTTTTCGGAACACCGTTTTTATCAACAAATGATTCCATATAATTCTGCTGAATAAACCGTTCCCATGTCTCAAAACTCTTTAACCACATCCCACAATTAAAAATGCTTGTCTGTTTATTTCTGTCATTGGCAAATAGAATTTCCAACGCCCGATTATTGATATACTCGCTATGTCCAGGATTGTCCATATACCACTGATGAATTTGAGATAATGTTAAATCCCAATAATCCCATTTCCCGTAGTTACTTCTCCCGACGTTGAACCCCGGAGGTACAGGCATAAAATTCCCGATAGAATGTCCTAATTGAATAAATCGCCCGGCATGATAAGATAAATCAATCTTTTTGTGATTTCTTAATATAAACAATTCCCAAGAATCAGCTTCGTCAATCCTATGTGTACCAGTTTTCAGCTTGGCATATTCTTTTAAAGTAGTCCATATGCTAGTCATAGTATCGCCTCTAAAGACGGTATCACTGGTTCTAAGCTGATATTTCATAGGAATTACGTTTCCGTTTCCGTCTGTCTGATGTTCTATAACAGAATTTTTCAGCCAACTATAAGTTTGCGGAAATGATTCTATAACCCCTCTGCTGACATCACAATCAAAATTTCTCGATTCTCTGTCAGACAAATGGGCGGAAAGTTTGTAAATACAGAATTATTAATCATTGAGCATTATCGTACTATTGAAGAAAGACCTCGGATTTCTGATATTTTCCATGATTGGTTGACGTTAAAATTTAAGTATGGAGAAATCAGTGAGCAGACGAGAACCCGATACGAGAACGATTTCAGAAGATTTTTCCCTGATAATAATGAAATCTGCATGAAATATATAGCTGATATTACAGATATAGACCTGGAAATGTTTATTAAGGGAAATATCAAGAAGCATAAGCTGACAGATATCGTTATCTCTGTATTTTTCGATGAATTAGACCTTTCTAAAAATATCTTTGCCGTACAGGAAAAGAAAAATGACGAAGAGGAAGTTTACAGTGAAGAAGAGATTACTCTGATAAAGGACTTTCTTCTTCAGAAAGATACTCTCCGCTATCTGGGAGTTCTGTCAGTATCTGTAACGGGTATGAAAGTAGGCGAATTATCCGCTTTAAAGCCGGAAGATATTCAACTTAAAGAAAAAGGCGGTTCAATCCATGTCTGCCAGACAGAAGTCCATTATAGCGTAACAGATGAATACGGCAAGCGAAAAAATGTTGTCAAGGTACAAGATTTTGCTAAATCCGAAGCAGGCAACAGGCATATTATTCTTAACAGCTTTGCAATACAGATTATAAAACGCATTAAAGAACTGAATCCTACTCCGAAAGAATTTCTCTTTGTAGAAAACGGGCAAAGAATTAAAATCAGAGGGTTCAGCGGAGCATTAGGACGAACCTGTAAAAGTCTTGATATTCCATTCAGACCAATGCATAAAATCCGAAAGACCTACGGTACTACGCTTCTTGACAATCAAGTGTCAGAAACCCATGAAAAAACCGCTGAATTTCAGCGGTTTCAAGCAGGGGATGAGAGAATCGAACTCCCACCAAAGGTTTTGGAGACCCCTATCATACCATTTGACCAATCCCCTGTATCGTGGCCTGCCTTTTGCAAGCCACTTTTTTAGTATACTGTGGAGAAAGATATTTGTCAAGATTTTTTTGATCCATACACACTTTTCATTTTATTATTTATTATGTCTTTCTATCATTTCCTCCGTTTTCCGCGCCTTACAGCGCTCCGCACTGCAAGGGCGGATGCTGTTCCTCCGGCGCAGACGGCCGCCGCAGCCGCCAGCACTGCTTCCGGACCGTCTCCTGTTTTGGGCGGCCTTCCCGTTTCCGGCGGTTTACCGGTCCCGGGTGGTTCATCGGTTTTAGGCGGTTCGCCGGGCTCATCCGGATCTCTCTCCTTTGTCGGAGGCGGTTCCGGATTGTTTATGGTCAACTGCTGCATCTGTTCTTCAAGATCCTCGTGGCTGCTGATCTCGGTCTCATCCTGATACAGGTATTCAAATACTGCGATCGTCCATCCCGCGAACTCAGTGGCGTCAAGCAGGAACTCAACCTCAACATCCATATCAGAGGCGTCTGCAACAAATACTGTCTCTGCCGATATGACAGTTCCGTTTTCTGAATTATTTTTGCGGAGCGGCTCTCCTGTATCTGCGTTCATCAGAACCCCTCTGAGCCTGTATAAAGTCCCGGGCTGGAGATCTGTCATACTTACAGTATCAATAGCATTTAATATCCCCGGTTCTGCAGTCTGATCTTTTGTTTCTACGTTATGTACTTTAGTTTTGTCGATCCTGGTGGCATCATTTTCTATCGTGATGCGCCCTTCCTCCTGACCGTTCACTTTTCCGTCCTCGTCCACAGAAAATTCATGTACTGTATCATCGATGGCGTATCCCGTGACAGCCTCTTTTTCCTGTATACAGTATGTTCCCGGCAAAAGACGCTCCAGCGTCACAGTCCCGTCTTCACCAGTGACAACGATCATCTTATCCGCTGTCCCCTCTCCCGTCTGTGTTTCTGTTTCTTCCATTCTTTCCGCTATTTCCGACTCTCCTCCTGATATCTGTTCCGGTTTTTCCGATATCTCATCTGCCTCTTCTGATATCTCTTCCGTTTCCGAAAGTGGCGGCTCAGGATCCGGCTTCTCCCAGATTTCAAACACAACTCCGGGGAGACGCTTTTCCGATCCTGTTTCTTTCTTATCGATAACGATCCTCGTAGGCGTGTTCTCGATCTCAAGCCTTTCCTCCACGATCCTCATATGCTGATCTTTCCAGGTAAGTTCTACCTCCCATGTCTTTCCGGTTCTTACATATCCCGGTGGCTGCACTGTCTCTGATATCCGATATGTACCGAGGAACAGTTCTCCCGACTCTGCCATACCTTTGTCATCTGTGGTAAGTTCTTCTACAACTTCTCCATCGACAGCCCGCACCGTTCCGTCAGGTGTAACAATGTCCCCGACAGCCGTTATCGTAAAGCCTGCCCCCGGAAGAGGATCTCCGGTGTCCGCATCTGACTTGAAAAGGCCGATCCTGCCCCTGGCAGGCTCATTGGAAAATGTCACCGTCAACGGGACATCCCAGTCATAATTCCCGGAAATCGTAAACGGAATATCCTCTTCACTCAGCATATAGCCCTCGGGCGCCTTCTGTTCGCGGAAATAATATTTCCCTGCCGGGAGTTTTTCCGGCAGTATAAAACTTCCGTCTTCATCCGTTTCAAACGTGTCATGCACTTCTTTTTTCGGGTAATATGTCGTCATGGCGACTTTCTGTTTTGCCGCGTCCAGCAGATGGAACTTCACGCCTGCCGCAGGTATGGTATTCCCGGTCGTACTGTCCAGTTTCACAAGGCGGACCGGCGCTGTAAGTGTCGTGTTCTCGAGGATATAATAGAGCATCTGCCCTTCTCCCGAAACAGTAACTTTAAAATCCCTCACAGGCGACATTCCGTCCGGCGGATTTTTCTCATGGACGATATATGTGTCGTATGCAAGCGCGCCTCTTGCATCTCCAAGCTGCTCTGTGGAAGCATATCCGTATTTGTCTGTGACGATCTGTACCGTCCGCCCTGTCGTTACAGATGTGATCTCAAAAATGATCCCCTGCAGAGGTCTTTTCTGGTCCGAGTCTCGTGACGGATCCTCTTCGTATTTTACCAGGCTCAGATCTCCGCGTATCACTTTCTCAGATACTGTCGGCGACTGGTATGTCGTCACTGTCTCCCCGCTTCCCTCTGCCGTTATCTTTCTTACATAGAGAGAACTGTCGATCAGATATCCTGTCGGAGCTTTTGTTTCCCTGATTGTGACAGTCCCAAGAGGCAGTGTGTTGACTCCGGCAGAATTTTTATAAAAAGGATCTCCCGATACTTTCAGGGGATCACGAAGACTGATTCGTCCCGAACTGTCTGTCTTGAGCACCCAGCTTCTGGCAGCTTTTACTCCTGTTGACGCAGGATCACTGTCATAATATCCCGCATAGTATTTTATCTGGAATTCAGCTCCTGCAAGCGACGCCGCTCCCTGCGGACTGCTGTTCCCTGTCTCTGCATCCTTTTTCAGGATTAACAGATCCACCGGTGCATTCTGCGGCCGGTCGCTGACTGACACTATCTCGATATCGTCCGTATTTCCCGCAGTAACATTTGCAGTATATACTTTCCCGTCCAGGGCATATCCCTGGGGAGCTTTTATCTCTTTTATGTAGTATTTTCCCACCGGCAGCTCCACGGTGTCCGTATAGCCGTTGTCAAGTGTTGTAAGGATCGCTTTTCTTTCCGTACACGCTGTATTCGTATATACCCCGTACCTTGCGTTGACAAGTTCATAGCAGTCGTTCCCCGCTGTCATCTGAGTATCGGCCGATGATTTTCTCAGCCTCAGCCGACCGTTATACTCTCTTTCAAGTTCAAACATTGCCGAAAGAGCCTGATAACCGATCAGATACCCTTCGCTGTCCACTGAACCGTCCGCAGGCTGTATCTGGGATGTAGCATAGACGACTCCTTTTACTTTTCCTGCTGTTTTATCAACTAATGTGATCGTATAAGTATAATTGAACTTCATCCCTGCAACAGGAGCTGCCGCAGAATGTTGGGCACAGTTTGCCTGCACGTTACCCTCGCCGGCCAGGATGCCGGTAAAGTCTCCGAGCACTACGCCATGAACGGTGTGGCCGTTGCCTCCGCTTACAGATTTTACCGTACACTGCCCGGTAAACCGGTCTCCCTGTTCGGGAAACCTCTGGCTGGCCGCGGTCGCCGCCATGACCGCCGGCGCGGCTGCCCTTGCCCGTCTTTGTGCCGATACTCCGGCAAATGTGATATCTACTGTTTTGTCAAATCCCGCTCCTGTTATCTCTCTAATATAAGAGTCCGTATTTTCTGATGTTGCAGGTTCCAGCTCGATGCCGTCTTTGTTCGTTACACTGACCGATATCCGGCTCTCTTCTTCCGACTCGGCCTCCAGTCTGACATATGACCTGTACGGAACATTCATGGCCGTTTCCCCTGACTCTACAACCCTCTCCGTACCGTCCCCAGCGGTCAGCCTTATCCTGCCGTTTCCATGGATCCGAAATGTAATTTTGCTGTCTTCCGAGCTTTCCCTGGCTTCTGCCGTCTGGCACCAGATCAGGAGGCCTGTTATAAACAAAATGATGAACATCTTTTTTTTCGCCGAACAGATCATCCGATCCCCCTCCCCGCCAGGCAATCTGCCCGTATCCGGAGTTTGCCGGTATTCCTTTCAAACAGATAGGCGTGATCGCTCAATACCTCCTCTTCCGCAACCTGCGTCTCGTTGATGTCTCTCACCATATCGTCCAGTTCTTCGCCTTTCATATCACGGCAGCACGGTGTGATCACCACTTCATGCACACTGCTTGGAAGGACATAGTAGTCGGTCTTCAGGATGTCTCCGATCAGTTCAAGCATATGCGGATATACAATGCACGCCGCTCCGTAATTCCTGAGATTATTGGAAAGGACATACATACTGTCATGCGCTCCTGCCGCATTTTCCAGGAGGTTTTCCGTACATGATCCGTCCCCGCAGCCGGCATTTTTCCTCATGATCTCTTTCACCGCCTGCTCCATTGTGAACAGTTCTGCCGGAAGCAGCCGTCTTACATTTTTCACTGCATCGGCCCACAGCCGGTCGGTCTTCGTCCCCCACCTCCTGATGTGCTCTGCAGTGACGGACATGGCCGCCGTACCCTCTTTTGTCGCTTCCAGAAGCACATAGAAGACGATCGAAAGGTCAAGGAACGGAATGTGAGGGACTTTCCGCAGAAACCGTCTGTTCCTGGCCGTGTTTATCAGTTTGAATACAACTCTGTCTTTCACCCCCTCATAGCTGAGTATCTCTTCATGATCCCACGATCTTTCCTGTCTGATAGTCTCATAGAACTCCATGATCTCATCCGCAATGCACTCAAGTGAAGAGCCCTCACGATAGTTCTCATAGTACTCTTCCAGATAAATCGTAGGAGAAATATTGACGCCCGGAGTCTCGATCAGTATCCCTGTCCGCTCCGTACCGTTGTTCTTGATCGTCGAATAAAGCCCTGCCTTAACACCTCCTGTCAGTTTCTGATTCAGTCTTTCTTCTACCGCGCATGTAAATTCTCTGTAATCCATTCTTCTCCTTTCTAAACGCGGTCCATCGTAAACTAAATGAGAAAACCGGTACGAAATGTACCTTTGAATTAGATATAATGATTGAACAATATTATGTGAGATTGATTATAGACGAGAGCGTCTCAAAAAGCAATGGTGCATATTTCACAAAAAGCTGCTCTGATTTTCTCCCTATTTCACAGAAAAAAGATGCACCCGAAAACAGGTGCATCCAATATCCGCTCATTCTGACACAGTGTACGTCCCGACGTCCCTTAAACTCTTGACAGGTACTCTCCTGTACGGGTATCGATCTTAAGTACGTCTCCCGTCTCACAGAACAGCGGCACATTAACGACCGCTCCCGTCTCGACAGTAGCCGGTTTTGTCGCTCCCTGAGCCGTATCGCCCTTGAAGCCGGGTTCTGTTTCTGTAATAGCCAGTTCCACAAAGAGGGGAGGCTCTACGGAGAAAACATTTCCCTTGTGGGAACAGATCTTGACTGTCTCATTCTCCTTGACAAATTTAAGAGCGTCGCCTACCACATCTGAATCAAGTGCGATCTGGTCATATGTTTCAACATCCATGAAATTATACAGATCTCCGTCTTTATAGAGATACTGCATGTCTTTCCTGTCGATGTGAGCATTCTCAAACTTCTCGGTCGGACGGAACGTCTTCTCAACAACACCGCCGCTGATGATATTTTTCAGCTTTGTTCTTACGAACGCTGCTCCCTTTCCCGGTTTTACGTGCTGAAATTCCAAAATCTGATAAATATTCCCGTCGATCTCAACGGTAATGCCATTTTTAAAATCTCCTGCTGCGACCATTTATCTTCCTCCTTCGATTTGCGCGCCGTACCGGCACTCCATTAACTAATTTTATACTAATTTCCCATATTTTTCAATGATTTTTTATAGAAGTGAAGAACGATCTTCTCCAGATATCTCTTGAGCACGATCTGAATCTCCTCTTTCGGATGGATCGGCTTCACCAGGATACTGTGGATACCGGCTCTTTTGGCTCCCCAGACATCCGTAAAAAGCTGATCTCCGACAAAGACTGTATTCGCCCGGTCAGTCCCCATAATCTCCATCGCTCTGATATAATTTCTGACAGAAGGCTTATGGGCATTGAAGATATAATTCGTGCCGATATCTTTGTTGAACATCTTTACCCTTGCTTCCTTGTTGTTGGATATAAGGCAGGATGCAAAACCGATATCTCCAAGTCTTTGAAACAACTTTCTGGCGCGGTCATCCGCAGGCGCTCCATGGGGAACAAGTGTGTTATCTATATCAAAAACAACTCCCCTGTAGCCTTCTTCATATAATCTCTCAAATGGGATGACATATGCAGACGCCACATACTCATCCGGAAAAAAACGCTCAAACATTATTTTTTATCCAACTCCGTTAGTCTGGTGATCAGTTCCTCACATATCTGAAGGATCGTCTTATCGTCCGTCTGGATCACAACGTCCGCTGCCGCTTCATACTTCTCCCGTCTCTTTTCCATAAGGTCCGCGATAAAGTCCACATTATTGTTTCCTTTCAGCAGCGGTCTGTCATTGCTGTCTTTCACGCGCTCGTAGATCGTCTCGGGACTTGCAGTAAGCAGGACTACCCGTCCGTTCTTTTTCATCTCCGTCACATTTTCTTTCCGGAGCGCCACGCCGCCTCCACAGGATATGATGCAGTTTTTTTCTGTCTGAAGTTCTCTTAAAAGCTCCGTCTCAAGATTACGGAAATATTCTTCCCCGTAAGTCGCAAAGATATCCGGAATGCTCATCTCCTGTCTCTCCGTGATCTCCTGATCCATCTCCACCAGTTTCATATCGAACATTGTACTGAGATAATCAGATATCGTAGTTTTGCCCGCCCCCATAAAGCCAATGAGAACGATATTGTAGGAAAAGAGCTTTCTGGCCTGTATCCGCTTACTGTTCCGCAGTATCCGCCGGAACACATCCTGGATCTCGTCCTGGTATTTATTATCCCTTAGTTTCTCATTAAGCCGTCTCTGCTGCTTCTCTTCCTGCGCCGGCTGCAGGATCGGCATCCCGTACGTCTCTTTGTATGCCATGATCTTCTCAATGATACTGTTACGCTCCACAAGTGCGTCTATGATCTTGTCATCGCAGAGAGCAAGCTGCTCGCGATACATTTCCAAATCGTTCATCTTCATCCTCCACATCTGCCGTAAGCCATATATGCCGACAGTAACATCTTTTTCATACACATATAAACTGCAACCATCATATTATAGCAATTTTCATATATGATAGCAAGGAGGAAAATGATCCCCTGTATGGCGAAGAATATCTGACAGCCGGCTGCTCATGACTGTGTCCTGCTGATCGCAAACCCTACGTTTTCTTTAAAAGCATCCCATTCGTCCTCATGCTCCACAAAATATTTCGGACAGTTCTTCCCCGTCACATCATAATGCCGGATCACATCGTCCTCTGTCAGGTCAAACTTCACACAGAGCCATGCCGTGAGCTGGACGAGCGATCTGTATGTAGCATCTGTAAATTCACCGCTTTCATCCGGATGGCACACTTCTATCGATACTGTGTCGTAATTCCTGTCATTTGACGCGTAGGCAACTTCCCATGTAGGCACACACTGGATGATCTCCCCCTCCAGGCCCACGACAAAGTTGCTGCTCGCCTCCGTCGCCTGAGAGTACTGAAGTCCATTGAAATAGTCTCTGTTGTCCTGCGCCGTACTCCCCGGATTTGCCGTATAATGTATCACGATCCCTGTGATGCCGTTGCTCTCTATCCCCGGCCTGGAATATGGATTGATATCCAGAAGCTGTACGTCAAAATCCGGCTCAGATGCATCTACGTTGACGCGGTGCCCGCCGCCGGAAACGCCCGCGCGTATGAACAGGGCCGCTGTAAGAACCAGCAGGATCAAAAGGCCCGCTGCCATCCATTTTTTCTTAAAAAAGAAAGCGGCTGTTGTTCCCTTTTTTCCCGCGCTTCCTGTATATCTCCTGCTTCCTGTTTTCTCCGGTCTTCCTTTTCTGCCCGGACCGGTGTCCCTGCCGTATTTTTTTGATGCAGCCATGTTTTATCTCACTGTCCTTTTCTTCTGTAAAACGATCTTGAACTTTTCACTCTCTGACAAATGATAATATCACATAAATCTGTTTCTGTCATGGAAAAATTATTACGATTTTATAAACACAGACAGCCGCGGCATACCGATACAGAACCGTATCGATACGTCAGCGGCTGCCCGAAATACGCAACAGCTCATTTATTCATCTACACTGTAGTTCGGAGCCTCTTTTGTGATATGGATATCATGAGGATGGCTCTCACGCAGCGACGCGGCAGAAATCCTGATGAATCTTCCGTTCTCTTTGAGTTCCTCAACGTTGTTTGTTCCGCAATACCCCATACCGGAACGGAGGCCGCCCATAAGCTGGAATATCGTATCCTCCACTGTTCCCTTGTAAGCAACGCGTCCCTCGACGCCCTCCGGAACCAGTTTCTTCGCATTTTCCTGGAAATAGCGGTCTTTGCTCCCGTTCTCCATCGCAGAGATCGAACCCATGCCGCGATATACTTTATACTTTCTGCCCTGATATAGTTCAAATGTTCCCGGACTCTCATCGCATCCGGCAAATATGCTTCCCATCATACACACGTTTGCGCCGGCTGCAATCGCTTTCGTCATATCTCCGGAGTATTTGATACCTCCGTCGGCAATAATCGGGATCCCGTACTCTTTTGCCGCGTCATAGCAGTTCATCACCGCTGTGATCTGGGGAACGCCGATGCCTGCAACAACGCGTGTCGTACAGATGGAACCGGGCCCGATCCCTACTTTCACCGCGTCTACTCCTGCTTCGATCAGCGCCTTTGCGGCCTCACCCGTAGCGACATTGCCTGCAATTACCTGGAGATCCGGATACTTTTCTTTTACCATACTGACTGTGCGAAGAACATTTGCCGAATGTCCGTGAGCCGAGTCCATCACGACGACATCGACTTTTGCTTTCATAAGTTCTCCTACGCGGTCAAGGCAGTTGGCAGTGATCCCTATCGCCGCGCCGCAGAGCAGACGCCCCTGGGAATCTTTTGCAGAAAGCGGATATTTGATTTGTTTCTCAATGTCCTTTATCGTGATGAGTCCTTTAAGGTTTCCCTCGTCGTCAACAATCGGAAGTTTCTCTTTTCTTGCTTTTGCAAGGATCATCTTCGCCTCTTCCAGTGTGATCCCCTCTTTTGCCGTGATGAGGCCTTCAGACGTCATGGATTCTTTGATCTTTTTTGAGAAGTCTTCTTCAAATTTGAGATCCCGGTTCGTAATGATGCCGACCAGTCTGCGTCCTTCTGTGATCGGGACGCCGGAAATGCGGAATTTCGCCATCAGATTATTGGCGTCTTCGAGCGTGTTATCCGGTGAAAGATAAAACGGATCTGTTATGACGCCGTTCTCTGATCTCTTGACCTTGTCCACCTCTTCGGCCTGAGTTTCAATCGGCATATTCTTATGTATAATGCCGATGCCGCCCTGACGCGCCATAGCGATCGCCATGCGATGCTCAGTAACTGTATCCATGCCGGCGCTCATCATCGGGATATTCAGTTTGATCTTCTTTGTCAGATAAGTTGACAGGTCTACCTCATTCGGAATTACTTCTGAATACGCAGGTACGAGCAGAACATCATCAAATGTGATCCCATCGCCAATAATCTTTCCCATATCTTGTTGACCTCACTTTCTTTTGAATCCATAACAGTAAATGATTGTAGATATTTAACTGATATACTATCGAAATTCAGTGCGGATGTCAACCGTTTTTGCAGGCGGCTGACTCGTTCTTAACTTGATTTATTTTAAAATTTATTTATAAGTGCCCCTTATGTGTCAACGCCTTATTGTAATTCCCTCAATTATCAGGGCTACAACCGCAATAAGCACGATAAACGCAAAAAATCAATCGGATACAGTCAGTTCACTGTACCCGATTGATTTTCGGACGTCTTATAGTCGGTTGTCACCCCGGCGAATGCGAATTACATCATGCCCATTCCACCGGCGCCGCCTGCCGGTACAGCCGGCTGTGGCTCTTTGATCGTGGATACGACAGATTCTGTTGTGAGCAGAGTTGATGCAACACTTGTCGCATTCTGCAGTGCGCTTCTTGTAACCTTGGCAGGATCAAGAATCCCTCTCTCTACCATATCAACATACTCTTCTTTATAAGCGTCAAATCCGACACCCGGCTCTGACTCCCTTACTTTGTTTACGATGACCGCTCCCTCGAGACCTGCATTTGCAGCGATCTGATACAGAGGAGCTTCCAGAGCTTTCAGGATGATGCGCGCTCCCGTCTTTTCATCGCTTTCCAGATCCTCTGTCATCTTTGCGACTTCTTTTGCAGCGTGGATGTACGCAGATCCGCCGCCTGCGATGATGCCTTCCTCTACTGCCGCTCTCGTAGCGTTCAGCGCGTCTTCCATGCGCAGTTTAGCCTCTTTCATCTCTGTCTCTGTGGCTGCTCCCACGCGGATAACTGCTACTCCGCCTGCCAGTTTCGCAAGTCTCTCCTGGAGTTTCTCTTTGTCAAATTCAGATGTTGTCTCCTCAATCGCTTTCTTGATCTGTGCGATCCTGTCTTTGATCGCGCCTTTGTCGCCGCATCCGTCAACGATAACTGTATTCTCTTTCTGGACTTTTACAGATTTTGCACGTCCAAGCTGATCCATCGTTGTCTCTTTCAGGTCAAGGCCAAGCTCCTCGGAGATCACCTGTCCGCCTGTCAGGATCGCGATATCCTGGAGCATCTCTTTTCTCCTGTCGCCGTATCCAGGCGCCTTTACTGCTACGACATTGAATGTTCCGCGCAGCTTGTTCACGATCAGTGTCGTGAGAGCCTCTCCCTCGATATCCTCTGCAATGATAAGGAGTCTTGCTCCTGACTGTACGACCTGCTCAAGAAGCGGAAGAATATCCTGGATGTTAGTGATCTTCTTGTCTGTAATCAGGATATACGGATCCTCAAGAACAGCTTCCATCTTCTCCATATCTGTCGCCATATAAGCGGAAATATATCCGCGGTCGAACTGCATACCTTCTACAAGATCCAGTTCTGTCTGCATGGTCTTAGATTCCTCGATCGTGATAACGCCGTCGTTTGAAACTTTCTCCATTGCGTCGGCTACCATTTCGCCTACTGCCTCGTCTCCTGAAGAAACTGCTGCGACTCTTGCGATCTGCTCTTTTCCTTTTACCTTGCTGCTCATCGACTGGATCGCCTCGACAGCCTTGTCTGTCGCTTTCTTCATTCCCTTTCTGAGAACGATCGGGTTAGCGCCGGCCTCGAGGTTCTTCATGCCTTCATGCACCATAGCCTGAGCAAGGACAGTAGCTGTCGTAGTACCGTCTCCGGCAACATCATTTGTCTTGGAAGCGACCTCTCTGATCAACTGTGCTCCCATATTCTCAAATCCGTCTTCCAGCTCGATCTCTTTCGCGATCGTGACGCCGTCGTTTGTAATAAGCGGCGCGCCAAACGATTTGTCAAGAACAACATTCCTTCCTTTTGGTCCAAGTGTTACTTTTACTGTATCTGCCAGCTGATCCACACCTTTTTCAAGCGCTGCTCTGGCTTCTGTTCCGTATTTGATCTCCTTTGCCATGTCTGTTACATCTCCTTATTTTCTGTTAAATTATAATTTATTGTCTCGCTAAGTTCTGATGATGATACATCCTCGCTCCCGCTCGGAGTATCGGCTAAAACACTAAGCTCGATAATACCTCGCTAAGTTCTAATGATGATACACCCTCGCTTCCGCCCGGAGTATCGGCTAAAACACTAAGCTCGATAATATCTCGCTAAGTGTTTTATGCCTCTACGATTGCCAGGATATCGCTCTGTTTTACGATGATATACTCTTCGCCGTCCAGCTCAACGTCTGTGCCGGCATATTTGGAATAGATCACTTTGTCTCCCGCTTTAACCTGCATCTCTACCTCTTTGCCATCTATATTTCCGCCAGGTCCTACAGCGATCACTTCCGCTTCCTGCGGTTTCTCTTTTGCCTGTCCCGGAAGGACGATTCCGGATTTTGTCGTTTCTTCTGCTTCTAACTGTTTTAAAACAATTTTGTCACCTAAAGGTACTAACTTCATTGTGATTCCTCCTTGATTTTGTTTTGTTAGCACTCATTTATTACGAGTGCTAAACCTCATGAATATAAAATAGCACTCTGCTCTCAATTTGTCAACATAGTTTATAAGGTTTTTATAAAAAACGTAACAGTCCAGCCCGGCCATTCACAAAACAAAACGCACCGTCTCAGGCACGTTTCGTCATCTTTCTTCCCTCGTATACATTGTAAAATCCATTCTCTATCCTGAATCTCAGGATACTGCGGTCCTCCTGACGGTACCGTTCTTTGACAACCCCGGTACAGTACAGAAGTTCTGTTCTTGTCGATATATAACATCTGTACTTTGCATCCAGGGAGATCATCTCCAGCTTCCCGTCTTTTAGTTCCAGATATATGATATCTTCCTCCGGATCATATTTGCGGACTCTGCACTGACGTGTCGTATCGTCGAAAATGCCGTCCGCAGAGAGGATCTTTTCCATCCGCAGATCAACGGGATTTCCCTCATACATAGATTAATACCTCCTGACTACATCCGCTCTTTCCTGATCTTCTCAAGTTCAGTGAACACATAATCGTTGAGAACCTTTATATAAGTGCCTTTCATACCGGATGAACGCGATTCGATCACTCCGGCGCTCTCAAACTTGCGCAGCGCGTTTACGATCACAGAACGTGTGATACCCACGCGGTCTGCCACCTTGCTCGCCACAAGGATTCCCTCTGTTCCGCCCAGCTCATCGAATATATGGATGATCGCCTCAAGTTCTGAAAATGACAGCGTGCTGATCGCCGACTGTACGATGTGCTCCTTTCTGCTCTCCTCCGCGTTCTCTTCGTTTACAGAACGCAGCATCTCCAGACCTACTACGGCAGTCCCGTACTCGCTGAGAATGATATCGTCAATAGAGTAAGTAGAATCCTGTTTATAGATAAACAGTGTTCCGAGCCTCTCTCCTGCGATATCGATCGGTGTAATGATCGCTTCGTACCCTTTTACCGCTTCAGACGAAAAGCCAAGCGTCTCGAGATTTACATTCTCCTTTGTAGACAGGATGCTCAGAAGGCGCTCGTTAAGCATCCTGTCGATGTAGGATCCTACCGCCTCTGTAATCAGCTCGTGGATCTCTCTCACCGACGGGCATTTACTCACGCCCAGGATTTTGCCTTTTCTGCTGACGACCAGCACGTTTGAATCAAGGATATCTGTGAGGACTGCGCAGATATCATTAAAAACCACCTTACTCGAATTGTTATTGTGCAGCAGTTTGTTGATCTTCCTTGTTTTGTCTAATAATTGTACGCTCATTACTTCCTCCGCATATATTGTATATGCCAAAATTGTATATACAAATCCCGTTAAATCTATAGATAAATTTATGTTATCATACAATTTTCAGAATATCAATGCAATTTTCCATTCTTTACTCGTTCTTTTTTTCGCGCAGCTCCACATACCCGCATTTTTCATTTGCACAGACGAGTTTATTCCCCTTTTCGACCATATACCCGCCGCACTCAGGGCATTTCTCCCCGGACGGCTTCTGCCACGACATAAAGTCGCACTCAGGATTGTTCTCACATCCATAGTATTTTCTGCCTTTTTTAGTCTTTCGGATCACGATATCTTTCCCGCAGACCGGGCAGGAAACTCCTATCTTCTCCAGATACGGCTTCGTATTACGACATTCCGGGAATCCCGGACACGCAAGGAATTTTCCGTGCGGGCCGTATTTAATGACCATATTCCTGCCGCATTCCTCGCAGATGACGTCTGTCACCTCGTCTTCTATCTTAACGGTCTCAAGCTCTTTCTCCGCTTTCCTGACCGCTTCGTCAAGGTCGGGATAGAAGTTGCGGATGATCTCTTTCCATTCCACTTTCCCTTCTTCTACCATGTCGAGGAGTCCCTCCATATTGGCAGTAAAATTCACATCGACGATACTCGGGAAAGACTGCTTCATCATATTGTTGACTACCTCCCCGATCTCGGTGATATACAGGTTCTTCGCCTCTTTTGTCACATAGCGGCGCCCGAGAATGATAGAGATCGTGGGCGCATAAGTGCTCGGGCGTCCGATCCCAAGTTCTTCCAGAGCCCTGACAAGGCTCGCCTCCGTGTAATGCGCCGGCGGCTGCGTAAAGTGCTGCTTCGGATCAAGATCTTCTTTCGTCAGGACAGTATCCATGCTCAGATTCCCTAAAAGGACATTACTCTCTTCTTTCTCCTCATCCGCTTCTGTATATACAGACCGGAATCCGTCAAAGAGCAGCTTGGATGCCGACACGGTAAAACAGTATTCGCCTGCTCCTATCTTTACGGAGGTAGCTTCATAGCGCGCCGGCTTCATGCGGCTTGCGGCAAACCGTTTCCAGATAAGCTGATAAAGCCTGAACTGATCCCTTGTCAGAGAATCTTTCAGCGATGCCGGAGTCCTGGCTATGTCCGTCGGTCTGATGGCTTCATGCGCATCCTGTATCTTCTTCCCTCCATCAGATGTCACCTGCCTGGCAGCCGCATACTCTTTCCCGTAATTAGCAGAGATGTACTCTCTCGCCGCTGCATCTGCCTCATCTGCGATCCTTGTAGAATCTGTACGCAGATAGGTGATCACGCCGACCGTACCATTCCCCTTGATATCAACGCCCTCGTAAAGCTGCTGAGCGATGCGCATCGTCTTCTGCGTCCCGAAATTCAGCGCTTTCGCCGCCTCCTGCTGCAGAGTACTCGTAGTAAAAGGCAGGGGAGCTCTGCGGATACGTTCGGTAGTTTTGATATCAGTGACCCTGTACTCCGCGCCGTCGATCTTATCCATAATCTTATTCAGCTCATCCTCAGAGTGGATCGTGATCTTCTTTTTGTCAGTGCCATAAAATTTCGCCACCAGAGGACGTTTTTCTCCTTTGATCTTAAGGATCGCTTCGAGACTCCAGTATTCTTCCGGGATGAACGCGTTAATCTCCTCTTCCCGGTCAGCCACAAGTCTGAGAGCCACAGACTGGACGCGCCCGGCGCTCAGCCCCCTCTTTACTTTTGCCCAGAGCAGGGGACTTATCAGATATCCAACCATACGGTCAAGCACACGCCTCGCCTGCTGGGCGTCGACCAGGTTCATGTCAATATCCCGCGGCGCTTTCAGGGAAGCTTTCACCGCATTTTTCGTAATCTCGTTAAAAGTAATGCGGCGCATCTTTTTTTCATCCAGCTTTAAAGCTGAGGCAAGATGCCATGATATCGCTTCTCCCTCGCGGTCCGGATCGGTCGCAAGATACACTTTATCTGATTTTTTTACCTCTTTTCTGAGACCGGCGAGGATATCGCCTTTTCCACGGATCGTGATGTATTTCGGCTCGTAATCATGTTCAATATCTATGCCGAGAGAACTCTTGGGCAGATCGCGCACATGTCCCTGGGACGCTGCGACTGTATAATTACTCCCCAAAAACTTTTTAATAGTTTTCACTTTTGCTGGTGACTCTACGATAACAAGATAATGTGCCATAAAACTGATCTCCTCCATCCGGCTGATCCGTATGTTTTCTGATATTGCCGATACTATATGCCCCCGCGTCAAGACCGCGATACAACATAGTAGTTTTTCGATATTTCTCTTATATATCCCTGTAATTCCAATGAAACCAGGAGTTCCAGAACTTCTTTGATACACAGTTTTGTTTCCCTGACGACCTGATCCACATTCTTCGGATACAAACCGAGACAACTATACACCAATTTTTCAGCAGTTTCAAGCATTTTTTCATTTTTGCCCTCCTTTTTGCCATCACATGCCCGGACGCTTTCTTCCGTTCCCCATTCCTCAAGAAGCGCCCCGGGAGACAGCAGGACGCCTGCTCCCTGGCGTATCAGATGGTTGCATCCGTCGCTCAGTGTGCTGTTGACCGGTCCCGGAAGCGCATACACATCCCTCCCCTGCTCCAGAGCCATATCTACCGTGATCAAAGAGCCGCTCTTTTTCCCCGCCTCCATCACAAGCACCGCGTCGGACAGCCCGCTTATGATCCTGTTCCTGGCGGGAAAGTTCTGAGGAAGAGGCGCTGTTCCCGGCGGCTGTTCCGAGAGGATCCCGCCGCCCTGTTCAAGGATGTCGACGTAGAGCCCGATGTGTTCCCTTGGATAACATACGTCCACGCCGCAGCCAAGCACCGCAAATGTCCGGCCGCCTGCCAGCAGCGCTCCCCTGTGTCCCATTCCGTCCACTCCCCGCGCCATTCCGCTTATGATCTCTATACCGTGCTTTGCCAGAGCATGTGCGAAATCAACAGCATATTTTTCGCCATAAGGCGTACACCGCCTCGCGCCTATTATAGCCGCCGTCCTGCTTAGCGCATCCGGCAGACACCCTTTGACGTAGACCGCATAGGGGCAGTCCGGTATCTCTTTGAGCTTTTCCGGGTATTCTTTCGAGAAATACGGGATAAACCTGATCCCTTTCTCACACATCTTCTCGTAATCCTCTCCGGGATCTCCCTGCTTCTTTGCCTGTAAGATTTTATTACGGTCTTGTTCATTCAAGAACTCAAAACTCTTTAATCGTGTTTCTTCTATATAATAAACTGCTTCTGCTGTTGTCATGCTTTCCCGGAGCCGTATTTTCTTTTGTGACGAGACTCCGCGGATGCATGCCATCCAGTATTCATATTTCACTTTTCATCTCCTCCAATATTTTCCATCAGCCATGCGATAGCTGAGCGCTTCTTTCAGATGCCCTTCCCTGATCCGCTCTTCACCGTCCAGATCTGCGATCGTGCGGGCTGTCCTGATCACTTTGTGGTATGCCCTTGCCGTCAGGTTCATGATGTCAAACGCCCTCTCCAGCAGTCTGTTTTCCTCCGCGCCCAGATAGCAGTACCGTTTAAGGTCGCCGCTCTTAAGAGCTGCATTGCCTGCAATGTCCGTTCCCCGATAGCGCTCCGCCTGTATCTCTCTTACTTTGCACACCCTTTCCCGTATCCTGGCTGAATCTTCCTGTTGTCTCGTATCAGTCAGATCCCTGTATTCGACCCTGGCCGTCTCCGTACACAGATCGATCCTGTCCAGGAACGGGCGACTGATCTTCCCCAGATACGCCTGGATCTGCGCGGGCGTACAGGTACATCTCTCCAGATCCGGATAGCAGCCGCAGGGACACGGGTTCATAGCTGCAACAAGCATGAAGTCGGCCGGAAACCTGTAGTTCCCGTATGTCCTCGTGATCTGGATGCTGCGTTCCTCGAGAGGCTGACGCATCACTTCAAGTACACTTTTCTTAAACTCTGTCAGTTCATCCAGAAAGAGTACGCCTCCATGCGCAAGACTGATCTCCCCCGGACGCGGTACTATACCGCCGCCGATCAGAGCCGCTTTCGTGGCAGTATGATGAACCTCGCGGAACGGTCTTCTGCATATCAGAGGCGCACTTTCATCAATCAGCCCCAGTACACTGTATATCTTGGTGATCTCCATGCTCTCCCTGCGGTCAAGCGGTGGGAGTATGCCTGCAATACGTTTCGCAGTCATAGATTTCCCGCTTCCGGGCGGTCCTATCATCAGAAGATTATGTCCGCCTGCGACAGCGATCTCTGCTGCACGTCTGACGTTTTCCTGACCCTGAAGTTCTGAGAAGTCCGGCAGTTCCTCTGTGACGGACTCGCCGCCCTCATTCATCATATCACTGCCGTCATCCCGTTTCCTCGTCTTTCGTTCTTTCCCTGTCTGCCGTTCCTCACCTGGTATCGCGCCGTCCCGCAGGAAAGCGACCGTCTCGCGCAGGCTCTTTACTCCCGTCACCTCTATTCCGGACACCAGTCTGCCTTCCGCTTCATTTTCTTTGGGTACGATACACCGGGTAATACCTTTTTCCGCTGCCTCCATCACAACTGGCAGTATCCCCGGCACTTTTCTCACATGCCCGTTAAGACTCAGTTCTCCTATCATAAGGCAGTTTCTCATACTGCCGGGAGGGATCTGTCCCAGGGATGTCAGTATCGCCGCCGCGATCGGAAGATCAAATGACGCTCCTCTTTTTCTTATCGTTGCCGGCGACAGGTTGATAACCGTCCGTTTCGCCGGATACTCAAACCCGGAATTTCTGATTGCAGTGCGCACCCGCTCTCCGGCCTCCTTTACCTCTGAGGCAAGATATCCTACCATGTGGAACACCGGAAGCCCGTTCGATACATCCGCTTCTGCATGGATGAACTCCACTTTCAGGCCGTCAATGGCTGCTGACAAGATCATGCTAAAACTCATCTGCGCTCCTTTCCTCTTTGTCGCCTGTCCCGTTTGACGGCATAGTATGCCGATAAACACCACTTATAATAAAAACTGAAATCCTGACCGAACCGGCCAGATACCCTCTTGCAGGGTAAGATCTGTAAATGATTTGTTTGGGAATGTATGTCCATAATAACCCCGGCAGTCTCTTCATGTCAAGACACAATTGTCCTTCTTTCTGGTGGAAAAGCACAAACGCCGCGATTATTTCATAAACTATATTAAATGTGCTAAGAGGTGCCGCCGTGAAATCTTTTCCAAGCCCCCTCACCCCCTCGGAAGAAAAATACTACATCCAGAAATACACAGAGGGAGACCTCGAAGCAAAGCACATACTGATCGAGCGCAACTTAAGGCTCGTAGCCCACGTCATAAAAAAATATCAGAATCTGGAGGAAGATCCTGAGGATCTGATCTCGATCGGCACGATCGGCCTGATAAAAGCGGTCGTCACATTTAATCCTGATAAAGGCAACCGACTGGCCGCCTATGCGTCCCGATGCGTGGAGAATGAAATACTCATGCATCTGCGGTCAAAGAAAAAAGCCTCAAAGGAAATCTCACTATACGAGCCCATCGGAACTGACCGGGAGGGCAATGAGATCAAACTCTATGACATCATAGAAACTGATGAAGTCGATGTTCCCGAAAAAATCTATCTCAAGGAAAACATACAGAAACTCTACGAAAAAGTCGAAAACGAGCTTTCCGCAAGAGAAAAGCTCGTTTTAAAAATGCGGTACGGACTGTATAGCGGAGAAGAATACACACAGCGCGAGATCGCCAGACAGTTGGGGATATCCCGGTCTTACGTCTCAAGGATAGAGAAAAGCGCGATTGAGAAACTCCGGGAGCACTTCAAAGATGAGGAATAATGATCCGGTCATATTTTTCTTTTCTGACATTCATCCAGAAACCTCCACGCTCTCAGAAAAAATGTGGTATAATGAGACATTGAAATACAGGAAATCTCGAACTAAAGGAGCGTGCAGCTAAATGAATTATAAATATATAGATATGACAACGTATAAAAGGAAGAGTCACTTTGAATATTTTAACAGTTTGGCTTATCCATATGTTGGTGTGACTGCAAACGTAGATATCACGGAATTATTACAAACTGTCAAAGAGAGAAATCTGCCTTTCTTTCTGACGATCTGTTACAGCGTTTCCCAGGCTGCGAATCGGATTCCGGAATTCAGGCAAAGAATTGCCGATGGTCAGATTGTGGAATATGATTATTGCCGCACTTCTCATACAGTAGCGTTAGACGACGGGACATACTGCTATTGCGATCTTAACAGTAACTGCTCCTTTGAGGACTACATCGTCTATGCCCGGCAGGAACAGGAAACGGCAAAAGAAAAGAACTCGATCGATGAGGAGAAAGAAGAAATACTGGATAAGATTTTTATTTCAACTTTACCATGGCTCACCTATACGTCTCTTATTAATCCTGTCCCTGTTCCGGCAGACAGTAATCCAAGGATTACATGGGGAAAATATTTTATGCAGGACGATAAAACGCTGCTTCCCGTATCAGTGCAGTGTCATCACGCTTTGGTTGACGGCCTGCATATTTCCAGATTTTATGATCTGCTTAATGAGCAGATCAGTATGATAGCGAAACAAGATCTTTAAGGAATCCATAAACTAAAAAGCCATCAGACTTGTGATCTGAATGGCTTTTTGTTTATTATCCCGTATCTTACTCCTGCGGACCTGCTGCGACAAGCGCTTTACCGAGTTCGTTGCTCTCGTATTTCTTGAAGTTCTTAACGAATCTTGCAGCCAGATCTTTTGCTTTTGTCTCCCACTCGGAAGCGTCAGCGTATGTGTCGCGGGGATCAAGGATCGCCGGATCAACTCCCGGAAGCTATGTCGGAACTTCAAAGTTGAAGTGCGGGATTGTCTTTGTCGGTGCATCAAGGATAGCCCCGCTTAAGATCGCGTCGATGATACCGCGTGTATCTTTGATGGAAATACGTTTTCCTGTTCCGTTCCATCCTGTATTTACGAGGTATGCTTTCGCTCCGCTCTCTTTCATTCTCTTAACGAGTTCTTCTGCATATTTTGTCGGGTGCAGCTCAAGGAACGCCTGTCCGAAACATGCGGAGAATGTCGGCGTCGGCTCTGTGATACCGCGCTCTGTACCGGCGAGCTTAGCTGTGAAACCTGACAGGAAGTAGTACTCTGTCTGCTCCGGTGTAAGTACAGATACCGGCGGAAGCACTCCAAATGCATCGGCTGACAGGAAGATCACATTCTTCGCTGCCGGAGCTGCAGACACCGGGCGGACGATCTTCTCGATATGATCGATCGGGTAGGATACACGTGTATTCTCTGTCACGCTCTTGTCTGTAAAGTCGATCTTTCCATCCGCATCAAGCGTAACGTTCTCAAGAAGAGCATTTCTCTTGATGGCATTGTAGATGTCCGGCTCAGACTCTTTGTCGAGGTCGATAACTTTCGCATAGCATCCGCCCTCGAAGTTGAAGATACCGTTGTCATCCCAGCCGTGCTCGTCGTCACCGATAAGAAGTCTCTTCGGATCTGTGGAAAGAGTCGTCTTTCCTGTTCCGGAAAGGCCGAAGAAGATGGCTGTATTCTCGCCGTTCATGTCTGTATTTGCTGAACAGTGCATGGAAGCGATACCCTTAAGCGGCAGATAGTAGTTCATCATAGAGAACATACCTTTTTTCATCTCTCCGCCGTACCATGTATTGGCGATTACCTGCTCACGGCTCGTGATGTTGAACATAACTGCCGTCTCAGTTCTCAGTCCAAGTTCTTTGTAGTTCTCTACCTTAGCCTTGGATGCATTATATACTATAAAATCAGGCTTGAAGTTCTCCAGTTCCTCATCTGTCGGACGGATGAACATGTTTGTTACAAAATGTGCCTGCCATGCAACTTCTACGATAAAGCGGATTGCCATACGTGTGTCTTTATTCGCTCCGCAGAATGCATCGACCACAAACAGTCTCTTGTTGGAAAGCGTCCTGATCGCAAGATCTTTCACTGAATCCCATGCTTCCTGTGTCGCCGGATGATTGTCGTTCGGATACTCGTCAGATGTCCACCATACAGTATCTCTGGAGTTATCATCCATAACGATATATTTGTCTTTCGGAGAACGTCCGGTGTAGATACCTGTCATAACGTTTACTGCACCGAGTTCACTCTCCTGACCTTTGTCAAAACCTTCCAGATTCGGGTTCGTCTCTTCCTCGAACAACATCTCATAGGAAGGATTGTGAACGATTTCCGTAGTTCCTGTAATGCCATACTGAGTCAAATCAATATTTGCCATGCCTCTTCTACCTCTCTCTTTCTAAAATCTTTATGGGAATTCATGTCATAACCCCCAATATGTTCCCATTATACAAAATTACAATTGAAAAATCAATAACAATCTCATTAATTTTCGACTTTTTTATGAAAGTTTTTTCAAATTTCGATTCATTTATGCCCGTCTGTCACAGCGAACTTTCGATATTTTCGTATAAAAATGCAGGATTTGTATTCAAATCCTGCATTTCAATAAATATAATTTTAACAAACTTTACAGCCTGCAAATGTTTGGCAGTAGTCTTTCTAAAAGTATTCTTTTTTCAGTTTTGTCGTGTATACTGCAAACCACACCAATACTACGAAAAAGACGATCATTCCGACCATATCAGCCGTCGCCATCGGATACACATAGCAGTGGATGATGTCGATAATCCCGTACACAAAGGCAACCAGTCCGAATACAAGGAGCGCAGGTCCGGCTTTCTGAATATACGCATCTTTATTCTTGCATTTTTTATATGTGTAATCTTTCCCGAGCAAAAGGGAAGCGTTGATATCGCCAGTCGATCTCATCTTGATAAATGAATAGATCGCGTAGATCCCGCAGGCGAATACAATAACTCCGATAAATCCCCAAACGCTGTTCATATTATCCATGATCTCTTACTCCTCAAACTCCAAGAATCCCTTTTACCGTCTCTTTCATAGCGTCGGCGTCGCATTCTCCTGTGTGACGGATGTCAGCATTACGTATCTCTTCAATTGCTTTCGGTACTGCCGTGCCCGAGATCCGGCTCAGTTCGTCGATCAGTTCAAACTCATCCACATCTGCATACTTTGCATCGATGGCAGACATCACGCTGTGGATGAATTTGTACGGGCTTGCCGTGGACGCCACAAGGCACTTTTTGTCATCGCCGCTGTTTTTCCTGTACCGGGCGCATACATATGCCGCCACTGCCGTATGGGTGTCCATTACGTATCCGGTCTTTTCATAGGTCGTCCGGATCGTCTCTTTTGTCTCCTCTTCTGTAGCAAATCCGCCCTCGAAATCCGCCAGACGCTCTTTCATTTCCGGAGTGATCTCATAGGAACCTTTCTCCTTGAGCTGCGCCATCAGTTCAGAATTCTTTTTCGCATCCTGTCCTGCGATGGTATAAATCAGACGCTCCAGATTGCTGGAGATCAGGATATCCATGGACGGCGAAGACGTCAGGATAAACTCACGGTTTCTGTCATATACACCTGTCCGGAAGAAATCAAAGAGTACTTTATTCTCATTGGAGGCACAGATCAGTTTTGCGATCGGGACTCCCATCTGCTTTGCATAATATGCCGCAAGAATATTTCCGAAGTTTCCGGTCGGAACTGTCACATTGATCTCCTCTCCGGATGTGATCTCTTCATTCTCCAGAAGTTTTGCATATGCATAGACGTAATAAACCACCTGGGGGACGAGCCGCCCGATATTGATGGAGTTTGCCGATGAGAACTGATAGCCTGCATCTGCAAGTTCCTTTTCCAGTTCCTTATCTTCAAAGAGAGCTTTGACGCCGCTCTGCGCATTGTCAAAATTTCCGTGGATTGCCACTACAGATGTATTCCCGCCTTTTTGCGTCACCATCTGCAGTTCCTGCACGCGGCTCACACCGCCCTTTGGATAAAATACTATGATCTTTGTTCCGGGAACATCTGCAAATCCTGCAAGAGCGGCTTTCCCGGTATCCCCTGATGTAGCTGTCAGGATCACAATATCCTTCGTCACCTGATTCTTCTTCGCCGCCGTTGTGAGAAGATGCGGCAGGATGGAGAGCGCCATGTCCTTAAATGCGATCGTAGCGCCGTGGAAGAGTTCCAGATGATATGTGTCTTCTACTTTGACGAGAGGCGCGATCACCTCCGTGTCAAATTTGGAGTCATACGCGCTATTAATGCAATGTTTCAGTTCCTCTTCTGTAAAGTCTGTGAGGAACTGCTTCATGACAGCGTAGGCAGTCTCCTGATATGTCATACCTTTTAACTCGTCCAGCGTCACGCCGAGTTTCGGAATATACTCCGGCACGAACAGTCCGCCGTCGTCCGCAAGACCTTTTAAAATCGCCTCGGAGGCTGTTACTGTTTTATCAGAGTTTCTCGTGCTCTTATATAGTAGATTCATTCTTATACCCTCTTTTTCTTTTCTCCGTGTTACTGCACTGAATTATAGCACAGAACCTGCCGCCCTGTCCATAGCGTCTGAGATTCACCTGATCGTTTTTCTGTTACCGCTTTGATATTGCGATTGCAACAATGCCGCATACCGCCATCAGAACCGGATAGGCGAGATAAGGAATCATGTCAAACGGCGTCAGTCCGGTAAGCGTAGCCGCCGAGAGGAGCTGGGCTCCATATGGGATCAGTCCCTGTCCCACTGATGTAAACATATCCAGAAGCGATGCCGATCTCTTAGGATCCACACCAAACTCGTCGCTGATCTCCTTTGCGATTGGTCCTGACATTACAATTGCCACTGTATTGTTGGCCGTACACAAATCCACAAGAAGCGCCAGCGCTGCTATACCTGCCTGCGCGCCTTTCTTTCCTCTTATCCTGCTCTTGATCAGATTCAGGATAAAGTGGATACCTCCATTTGCCCGGACAAGCGATACGATACATGCCACGATGATAGATATGACCGTAATGTCGTACATCGAAACAACGCCGTCGCCCACCACGGTAAACATTTCCGACAGGGCGATCGTGCCCGTTCCCACGCCGACAATGAGGGAAAGTATAGTTCCTGCGATCAGAACAAGAAATACATTGATCCCGATCAGCGCCCCGACTAAAACGACCAGATACGGAACGACCTGAAGCAGATTGTACTCAGAACCTGCAATATCATAGCTCATGTCTCTTGTAATGAACCAGAAGAATACTGCCGTAATAACAGCCGCCGGAAGTACGATCAGGAAATTTGTCTTAAACTTGTCTTTCATCTCGCATCCCTGTGTCTTGACTGCCGCGATCGTCGTATCTGAAATCATAGAAAGATTATCCCCGAACATTGCTCCGCAGACTACAGCTGCAATACAGACCGCCAGCGGGAACCCCGCTTCTTCGCTGATCCCCACAGCGATAGGAGCCAGCGCGGCGATCGTTCCCATGGAAGTGCCCATGGAAACCGAAATAAAACAGCTGATGATAAAAAGTCCTGACACGATAAAATGAGCCGGTATCAGCGACAGGCCTAGATTCACCGTACTGTCCACGCCGCCCGCCGCGCTCACGGCTCCGGAGAAGCCTCCTGCGCAGAGAAAAATCAGACTCATGGTGATAATATTCTCTTCTCCCACTCCTTTTGCAATAATCCTGATCTTGTCGTCAAAGCTCACTTTTCTGTTCTGCAGGAACGCCACAAACAGCGCGATGAGAAATGCAACGATCGCCGGCATCGCATAGAAATCGTGAAATATAATACCTGCTCCCAGGAAGATGACAAGAAAAACTCCAATGGGAAGAAGAGCTGACGCCTTCCCGGTCATATTGTCCTTTTCCATAAGTTCCCCTTTCATAATTTCCCTTTTATAGCTTACCGCCAGATTTACAAAAAGGATGCCGTGTGAATATCCTGAATCTACCACATACGGCATCCTTTCCCTTTTCTCTGTTACTTATTCCTTTATTTACAACAGTTCAGCCCGCGCCATTCGTAAAACCGCACTTCGTGCTTATTGCGGCTACCGCCGCTGTTTTACTCATTGACAGGCGCTCAGCTCATCAGGAATAAAGCGGATCGATTCTTATGCAAGCATAAATCGCTCCCGCTTATTCCTGATGGCTGAACTGTTTCCTTATTTATTATTCGTATAATTGACAAGTCCGCCTGCCGCGATCAGTTTCTGCATGAACTCCGGGAACGCCTGTCCCTGAAACTCGGTTCCTTTCGTCAGATTGTAGATCTTACCGCTGTCAAAATCTACTTCCACCTCATCTCCTGCCTCGATGCCTTTCGCCGCCTCCGGGCACTCGATGATCGGAAGTCCGATGTTGATGGCATTACGATAAAAAATACGTGCGAAAGTCTCTGCGATGATGCAGCTTACGCCTGCTGTCTTTAAGCAGAGCGGCGCATGTTCCCTGGAAGAACCGCAGCCGAAGTTCTTACTGGCAACGATCAGGTCGCCCGGCTGTACTTTCTTCACAAAATCCGGATCGATATCTGCCATGGCATGGCTTGCCAGTTCCTGTGCATCAAAGGAATTCAGATATCTTGCCGGGATGATCACGTCTGTGTCTACATTGTCTCCGTATTTAAAAACATGTCCTTTTGCTTTCATTACATGTCACCCACTTTCTCAGGATTTGCGATACAGCCTGCGATCGCACTTGCAGCCGCCACCTCAGGAGACGCCAGATAGATCAGGGAATCCACATGTCCCATACGTCCGACGAAGTTTCGGTTCGTAGTGGAAACACATTTCTCTCCTGCCGCCATAACACCCATGTGACCGCCCATACACGGTCCGCAGCTCGGTGTGTTCACCGCGCAGCCCGCATCCACAAAGATCTCCAGAAGCCCCTCTTCAATACACTGTTTGTAGATTTTCTGCGTGGCCGGCACGACCATCACGCGCACACCCGGATGCACCGTACGCCCTTTCAGGATTGCTGCGGCTTTTCTCATGTCCTCCATGCGTCCGTTTGTACATGATCCGATTACAACCTGGTCGATCTTGACCGGCTCCATCGCCTCAATCTCATCGATGGTCTTTGCATTTCCCGGAAGATGCGGGAATGCCACTGTGGGACGGACCTCAGACAGATCGATCGTGATCACTTCATCATACTCGGCGTCCTCGTCGGCCTCATAGATCGTATACGGTTTCTTTGAATGCTCTTTGATGTATGCAAGTGTCTGATCATCTACAGTGAAGATACCGTTCTTTGCGCCTGCCTCGATCGCCATATTTGCCATTGTAAAACGGTCGTCCATGGACAGATTAGCGATGCCGTCGCCGGTGAACTCCATGGATTTGTAAAGAGCACCGTCAACACCGATCTTTCCTATAATATGAATGATAATATCCTTACCGCTGACATATCTGCCCGGTTTTCCTGTCAGGACAAACTTGATGGCGCTGGGCACCTTAAACCAGATCTCTCCTGTAGCCATGCCTGTCGCCACGTCTGTCGTACCCATTCCTGTGGAAAACGCTCCGAGAGCGCCGTATGTACAGGTATGAGAATCTGCGCCGATAATACACTCACCGGCGGTCACAACTCCCGCTTCCGGAAGGATTGCATGCTCTACACCGGATTTGCCCTGCTCAAAATACCAGGTCAGCCCCTGCTCTTTCGCATATTCACGGATCGCCTTGGAGTTCTCCGCTGATTTGATATCTTTGTTCGGTGTGAAATGATCCGGAACAAACACTACTTTATCTTTGTCAAACACGTGATCTGACATCTGCTTGATGATCGGCAGAGCCATCGGGCCTGTAATATCATTTGCCATAACCACATCAAGCTTTGCTTCGATCAGCTGGCCCGCCTCTACAGAGTCAAGCCCTGCATGAGCCGCCAGAATCTTCTGCGTCATTGTCATTCCCATAATGACAGCCTCCTCTTTCTTTAAACGTCTATTTTGTCATTTTACCACAGGAAAGTCAGAAAAAAAAGGGAAGAAATTAATGTCCTGTAACAGTTCAGCCATCTGACGTCAGGAGGCGGATTTATGCTCGCATAATAATCCGGCGACTGACAGGCAGATGAGCTGAGCGCCTGTGGATGAGCAAAGAAGCGGCGCAGCCGCAATAAGCACGTTAGTGCGGCTTTGCGAATGGTGCGGGCTGAACTGTTACAATGTCCTGCTGATCTGCTTGACGTTTTCAGCCTGTGTACTTTATAATAAATCTGCTGTCTTACTGATTTGGATGAAACATTTAATAAAATCTTTATTACAGTGGGGGATATTATGAACGAAAGTAAAACTGACAATACATCAAGGATATCGATGCAGCCTGTAGAGAAGAAATCTCTTTACTTAAAGATATCAGATTCCATTTACAGCTATATACAGATGAACGGTCTGCAGCCCGGTGACAAGCTTCCGTCAGAACGGGAAATGTCGGCCACCCTTGGGACAAGCCGCAATTCGGTCCGGGAAGCGCTCCGCATCCTGGAAGACCGGGGACTGATCTATGTCAAGACCGGAAGCGGAGTATTTGTCCAGAATCCCTATGGGGAAAACAACTCTTTTACCGTGCGGCTTACGAACTTTACGCTTCACGAGATACAGGAACTGCAGAGCACTCTGGACCATCAGGCCGTGGAAAACGCGATGGAACGCGGCACAGAAGAGGAAAAGCAACAGCTCATCTCCTTTGCTTCTGAGATGGTGCGCCTCGCATCGGATAATCTCTACAGCCATATTTTGGATCACAGTTTTCACAGCAAACTGTATGAGATCGGACGGAATTCCGTGATCCATCAGCTTATTGTCCGTATCCGCGAATACCGCTTTGTACAGCAGGAAGAGTCAGAAGACGGCAATGATTCCATCTGGCTGCCCACCGTTCCGCAGCATCTTGATCTGGCTCAGGCACTATATGACAAGAATCTGAAAAAGGCGATCCAGGCTATCGATGAGATCAACGAATATGGTTTTCAGATTTCACATGAGGAATGATCTTTCACAATTTATATATACTCAGGAATACCCAAAACGTCCGCGGTCACCTGTAAACAGGTTTCCGCAGACGTGTTTTTTATTTCGTATTTTACTCCTGAACTGCTTCTTTCTTTCCGGTCAGCTGCAGATACTCTTCATAATTGTCGCTTCCCTTCTTGATCTTCGCAATACCGAATCCTGTAAATCCCCAGATGATTGCAAAGATCACTCCGGTATAGCACAGGCACGCCCATGGCGCATACTGTGCGGTTGATACCCCGAGAACGGAGGTCATATACACACCTGCAAGGGACCACGGCACAAGAGGTTCGATAACTGTAATACTGTCCTCAAGGCAGCGCGACAGGTTCTTCGTTTCAAGGCCTCTCCGTATATATTCCTCACGGAACATGCCGCCGATCATCAGATGAGTTACGGCAGCTTCTCCAATTACAATGATCATCACAACTCCGATTGCTACTGTGCTGGTGATCAGCTGACCTTTATTATGGATGTGCTTCGTCAGCCTTTCGAGAATGATATCCATACTTCCGCACACAGTCAAAGCACCGATGAAACTAAATGCGCAGAACGCCATCAGCGTGGTGTTCATCATGGAACTCATACCGCCTCTTTGAAGGAGATTGGATACTTGTTCCGGAATTGTATTGAGATCCACTGTCGGATTCGGGAACAGATCCATTGTAAATCCGCTTACCATGCTTGTCGCACAGGTTGCGAAAGAGAATCCCTGTACAGCCATCGCAAGGATAACTGCTACAACTGATGAGATCACCATGACAGGGATCGTCGGTTTCTTCATAAGCGATCCTGCCACAACGATGACCGGCGGGATCAGGAGCAGCAGGCCGACGGGCATACTCAGGTTAAACAGTTCTGACAGAGTATTGATAATCTCGTCTACCTGGGTGATCTCCCCGCTGCTGGCAAAGTGCGCGCCTGCTATCACATAGACAATGCAGCTGATAATAAAGCCCGGGATCGTCGTGTAGAACAGATGACCGATATGCTTATAAAGGTTGGTGCCTGTCGCGATTGCAGACATGTTCGTACTGTCTGAGAGCGGCGACATCTTATCTCCGAAATATGCTCCTGCAACGATGGCTCCTGCGACCGCCGGGAGCGGAGCGCCCATACCTGCGGCTACACTGATCAGTGCCGCGCCGACAGTTCCTGCCGATCCCCATGACGTTCCGGTACTCACTGACAGTACCGTCGTTACAAGAAACGATGTAATAATGATATATTTCGGACTGATGATCTGCAGACCAATATATACAAGGAATGGAATTGTACCGCTCACAATCCATGCTCCGATCATAAGCCCCACACAGATCAGAATCAGAATCGCAGGGAATGCAGCCGCAAGTTTCTCAATGATTTCTTTTTCTATATCTTTCCAGGTATATCCCAGATACATACACAGACAGATCGTAAATGCGGCACAGATCAGCAGCAGGATCTTAATATCCACACTGAAAACGAGCAATCCTACGATCAACACTACAAACATAAAGATCAGCGGAAGTACCGCAAGGAAAAATCCTGGTTTTTTTATCTCTCTTTCTTTCTTATTTTCCATTTGTACACCTCATCATTTTCTTGTCGAATCATATTTTGTCAAGTGCCTGTTTCAAGTCATCGATCAGGTTTTCCGCGCCCTCCAGGCCACAGTGGAGTCTTACGATATTTCTTGTCAGTCCGTGGAATGCAAGTTCCTCATCGCTCCAGTTATATGTATAGGCAATGGCAAGACTCTCAAAGCCGCCCCATGACGCTCCTTTCTCAAAGAGCTTCAGGTTATCGACAAACGTCTCGACGTCCTCAAGGCTTCCGTCTATCTCCACGCTCATCAGACCACATTCGCCTTTCTGCTGCTTTCTCGCCAGCTCATACTGAGGATGCGACGGAAGGCCTGTGAAAAATACTCTCTTGATCTTCGGCTGTTTTTCAAGAAATTCTGCAACTTCCATCGCAGTCTCGTAATGTCTCTGCATCCGGACGTCCAGCGTCCTTAAACCTCTGATCGCAAGCCATGCCTCCATTGGTCCTAATACGCCGCCGAACCAGTCTCTCTGCACCATGACTTTTCTCATAAACTCTTCGTCTTTTGAGATCAGCACGCCGCCGATCAGGTCGCTGTGTCCTCCGATATATTTTGTCATTGTATGCATGACGATATCGATTCCCATGTCAAGAGGTTTCTGGAAGATCGGCGTAGAATATGTATTATCGATGTAAGTAATGATCCCGTGTTTCTTTGCAAGCTTCGCGACTCCCTCAAGATCCACCACATTAAATACAAGTGTGGACGGGCTTTCCAGAATGATCATATCCGTCTCCGGGCGGATCGCATCTTCAAACTCTTTTACCGTCGTTCCCTCTACATAAGTAACTGTAATCTCATATTTTTTACAGAGGAATTCGTCCAGCAGATGCTGTACCGGTCCGTAACTCTCTCTGATGCAGATAATATGGCTTCCCGCCTTGCACACTGCCAGGATCGCAGCCGCGCATGCCGCCATTCCGGCGGAAAATACAACCGCTCTCGATCCGTGTTCCAGAGCCGCCATCTTCTTTTCCAGAATTGTAACTGTTGGATTAGACGCTCTTCCATAGTAATATTCATCATTAAAAATATCTACGGAAAAATAATCTTTGACTGTATCAAATACATGTAAAGACGTCATAAACACCGGCGGCGTCACAGCTTTCATGTATTTGTGAGGATCCTCCCCCACATGCGTCATTGCAAGTAAATCGTCTCTGTCTGCTCTTTCTGACATTTTTGTACCCTCCATCGCAAAATTGATTTATTGGTATTGTGGTTCATTGGTTGAACCATTTATAGGCTAAATTATATTCGTTTGGTCATAAATGTCAATATAATCTTTTTAATAATTATTTTTTTGTGATTTATATACAATTTTCATCTTTGCTTTTTGTAAAATACATACAAATAAGGACCGCCTTTCCTGTGAACTGCGGTCCCTGTCATGTGTTTCCAGACTGTTGTATTGTTCCGTCTGTACTTTATTATTTCTTTAATTATTTCTTTGCAATATATCCTTTCGCTGTAAGAGCCTCTGCGCACAGGACTGCTCCGCCTGCTGCTCCTCTTACTGTATTGTGGGAGAGACCAATAAACTTATAGTCATACATCGTATCCTCTCTCAGACGGCCGATGGATACTCCCATACCGTTCTCATAGTCTACATCCAGAGTCACCTGCGGACGGTTGTCGTCTTCCAGATACTGGATGAACTGCTTCGGAGCGCCCGGAAGCTCTGCCTCCTGCGGGAATCCTTTGAAGTTTACAAGTTTCTCGATAAGCTGCTCTTTTGTCGGTTTTTTCTCAAAATTGATGAACACAGCCGCCGTATGACCGTTCAGTACCGGGACACGCACGCACTGGCATGTGATCTTCGGAAGCTCAGCTTTTACAATCTGTCCGTTCTCCACTTTTCCGAGAACACGAAGCGGCTCCTGCTCGCTCTTCTCTTCCTCTCCGCCGATGAACGGGATGATGTTTCCAACCATTTCCGGCCAGTCTTTAAATGTCTTTCCGGCGCCGGAGATTGCCTGATATGTGGTAACAACAAGCTCCTTCGGTCCGAATTCCTTCCATGCTGCAAGGCACGGAGCATAGCTCTGGATGGAGCAGTTCGGTTTTACGGCGATAAATCCGCGTGTTGTGCCGAGACGTTTCTTCTGATCCGGGATCACGTCAAAATGATCTGAATTGATCTCCGGCACTACCATCGGAACATCCGGCGTCCAGCGGTGCGCGCTGTTGTTTGATACGACCGGAGTCTCTGTTTTAGCATATTCTTCCTCGATCGCCTTGATTTCTTCTTTGCTCATATCCACTGCACTGAACACAAAATCAACTGTAGACGCCACATGTTCCACATCGTTTACATTGAGCACAACAAGCTTTTTCACTGCCTCCGGCATCGGGGTGTCCATTTTCCAGCGGTCACCTACTGCCTCTTCGTATGTCTTGCCTGCTGAGCGCGGGCTGGCAGCAACTGTCACTACTTCAAACCACGGATGGTTCTCGAGCAGAGAGATAAATCTCTGTCCTACCATACCTGTTGCACCTAAGATTCCTACTCTTAATTTCTGATCCATTTTCTCTACATCCTTTCTATTGTATACTGTACTTATTCAGATATATCTCATACTTATTCAGCGGCCAGATATTGTTCTTCCGCCCTGATCACTTTCTCCATCGCAGCCTTTCCCGGCGCTCCGATGGTATTTCGCATCTCCACGCAGGTCTTCATGCTGATAGCGTCATAAATATCTTCTTCAAATACCGGTGAAATCGACTTGAACTCATCCAGGCTCATATCATCCAGTGCGATTCCTTTATCGATACAGTAGAGGACAAGCTGTCCCACAATACCATGTGCATCGCGGAAAGGAACGCCTTGGTTTACCAGATAGTCTGCGGCGTCTGTCGCATTGGTGAACCCGTGCTTTGCACTCTCTTCCATACGGGCGGAATTGAACTTCATCGTCTTTAACATTCCTGTAAAGAGCGCCAGACATCCTTTCGTCGTATCGATGGCGTCAAAGACAAACTCCTTGTCCTCCTGCATATCCTTATTATATGCCAGTGGAAGTCCTTTCATCGTTGTCAGCATGGACATCAGCGCACCGTACACTCTTCCGGTCTTGCCCCGTACCAGCTCGGCAATATCCGGATTCTTCTTCTGGGGCATAATGCTGCTGCCTGTACTGTAGGCATCGTCAATTTCCACGAATTTGTATTCATTGGTATTCCAGATGATCACTTCCTCGGAAAATCTGCTCAGATGCATCATGATCGTGGACATTGCCGACAGAAGTTCGATAAGGTAATCCCTGTCTGACACAGAGTCCATACTGTTGAGCGTCGGTCCGTCAAAGTCCAGAAGCTCTGCCGTGTATTCCCGGTCAAGCGGATATGTCGTTCCTGCCAGCGCGCCGGAACCAAGCGGGCAGAGATTCATTCTCTTATAAATATCTTTCATACGGGAGCGGTCGCGTTTGAACATCTCGAAATACGCTCCCATGTGATGCGCCAGCGTGATCGGCTGCGCTTTCTGCAGATGCGTAAATCCCGGCATATACGTCTCGAGATTCTCTTTCATCAGCTTTAAGAGTACTTCCAGCATTTCCTTTAAAAGGCTGTCCAGCTCAAGGATCTCATCCCTTGTGTAGAGTTTCATATCCAGAGCCACCTGATCGTTTCTGCTCCGTCCAGTGTGGAGCTTCTTGCCTGCATCACCGATCCGGTCGATCAGATTTGCCTCAACGAAGCTGTGGATATCTTCATATTCCTCTGTGATCTCAAGAGTCCCGTTCTCCACATCTGTCCTGATGCTCTCAAGACCGTTTATGATCTGCTCTTTCTCTTCGTCCGTCAGGATCCCCTGCTTCGCGAGCATCGTCACATGAGCGATACTTCCGCGGATATCCTGCTTATAAAATCTCTTGTCGAAAGAGATCGATGCATTGAAATTATATACCAGTTTGTCCGTCTCTTTTGTAAAACGGCCGCCCCATAACTGTGCCATTT
>CALWAR010000116.1 GCA_944375765.1 uncultured Mediterraneibacter sp.
ACAACTCGATTTCGAGTCGAGCTCGTTATGACCGCTTCGATACGTCTCCATTTAATAATTATTTAGTTTTTGGGGCAAATAACATGATTTCGAGTGCGACCTCTTACGACCACTTGAGTACATCTCCAGAAATTTATCTACTACACCAGTTCTCAAAATACTCTCAGAAAAAGAAGAGAACTGATGGAGAGAAACGCCTCCATCCCGATATATGCTGTGGACGGTCTGCGTCCACAGCTTTTTCATTATATCAGAATTACAGGGAAAAGAAAAGCCCAAAAAATAATTTAATCATTTTCTTCTGTCTGCACAGAGTAAGTCTGTCTCTTCCTTGCCATCTCGTCATTCTCCAGATACTCGTCATAAGTCGTGATCTTGTCGATGAGATGTCCGCCCGGAACGATCTCCATAATGCGGTTTGCCGTTGTCTGGACGATCTGATGGTCTCTTGATGTGAAGAGCAGTACGCCCGGGAATTTGATGAGTCCGTTGTTGAGCGCCGTTATGGCTTCCATATCAAGGTGGTTGGTAGGCTCGTCGAGCAGCAGGACATTGGCGCCGGAGATCATCATCTTGGAGAGAAGACAGCGCACCTTTTCGCCCCCGGATAATACTTTCAGCTTCTTAACCCCGTCCTCGCCGGAGAAGAGCATACGTCCGAGAAATCCGCGGACATAAGTGACGTCCTTTTCTTCCGAGTACTGGGTGAGCCATTCCGTGATATTATAGTCGCTGTCGAATTCACCGCCGAAATCTTTCGGAAAATATGCCTGGGATGTCGTTACGCCCCATTTATAGGTTCCCTCGTCCGGCTCCATCTCGCCGATCAGGATCTTGAAAAGAACCGTCTTGGCCAGTTCGTTGCCGCCGACAAAAGCGACCTTGTCATCATGTCCGAGGGTGAAACTGATGTTGTCGAGCACTTTCTCCCCGTCGATCGTCTTGGACAGTCCCTCTACTGTAAGAACCTCATTTCCGATCTCACGGTTCGGGCGGAAGTCGATATAAGGATATTTCCTGCTGGAAGGCTTGATCTCGTCAAGCTGGATCTTCTCCAGCGCGCGCTTTCTCGACGTGGCCTGCTTCGACTTGGAGGCATTGGCACTGAAACGGGAAATAAATTCCTGGAGCTCTTTTATCTTTTCCTCCTTTTTCTTGTTCGCCTCTTTCATCTGGCGGATGAGGAGCTGGCTTGACTCATACCAGAAATCATAATTTCCTGCATAGAGCTGGATCTTCCCGTAATCAATGTCCGCGATCTGAGTACATACTTTATTTAAGAAGTAACGGTCATGAGACACAACGATGACCGTATTGTCGAAGTTGATCAGGAATTCTTCCAGCCATGCGATAGCGTCCAGATCAAGATGGTTGGTGGGCTCGTCGAGGAGCAGGATATCCGGGTTTCCGAACAATGCCTGCGCGAGCAGCACCTTTACCTTTTCAGGGCCTGTCAGATCTTTCATCAGTTTGTAGTGGAGCTCTGTGTCGATGCCGAGTCCGTTTAACAGGGAGGCGGCGTCAGACTCGGCTTCCCAGCCGTTCATGGTGGCAAATTCCGCTTCCAGCTCGCTTGCCCGGATCCCGTCCTCGTCAGTGAAATCCTCTTTCGCGTAGATGACTTCTTTTTCTTTCATGATCTCATACAGCCGGGCGTTGCCCATGATGACTGTATCGAGCGCCGGATATTCATCGTATTTGAAATGGTCCTGCTGCAGGAAAGACAGCCTCTCGCCGGGAGTGATGGCCACCTCGCCTTTGGTGGGTTCAAGCTGCCCGGAGAGGATCTTGAGAAAAGTAGATTTGCCTGCTCCGTTGGCGCCGATAAGACCGTAGCAGTTTCCCTCTGTAAACTTAATGTTGACGTCTTCAAAGAGCGCTTTCTTACCTACGCGCAGTGTCACATTGTTTGCACTGATCATTACAATATCTCCTTAAAAATTGAACAAATTTAACTAAATATGCATCAACGCATATATTACCATGGATGCTCATAAAAAGGCAAGGGCTTTCCGAACACAGAAAAACAGTATATAATATTAACAACGGTCGGGCGTTCGGGCCAGAGAGAGACGGGGAGACATCCGGCCGGAGCGGCATGAAAACATCACAGATGAGCATGAAAGAAAAGAGGTTGAGCATATGACGGTAAAGAAAGCGACACTTGTTCTGGAAGGCGGCGCTACGAGAGGCGTGTTTACCTCCGGGGCGCTGGATCTTTTGATGGAGAATGATATCTATATGTCCCATGTGATCGGAGTTTCCGCAGGCTCCTGCAATGCGGTGGATTACGTGTCAAAACAGCCGGGCAGGACGAGAGACTGTATGATACCGCTGGACAAAAGCGGGAACTATTACTACGGCATCCGGGAATTTGTCAGGGAAAAGAGCGTGATGAATATGGATCTGATTTTTGACAGATTTCCGAACGAGACGCTGCCCTTTGATTACGACACTTATTTTAACTCCGGGATCACATGCGAGATCGTAACGACAAACTGCCTTACGGGAAAGGCAGAGTATATGACAGAGGATCATGACAGAGACAGGCTCATGAAGATATGCAGGGCTTCCTGCAGTATGCCTCTTCTGACGCCGATCGTCAATATAGACGACGTCCCCTATCTGGATGGCGGACTGGCGGATTCCGTGCCGATCCTGCGTGCGCAGAAACTCGAAAATGAAAAGATCGTTGTGATTCTGACAAAGAACCGGGGCTATCGGAAGAAAGTCGTCTCCCCTGCCATGCAGAGAGTGTACAGGAGGGCTTACAAGTCCTATCCGGAGCTGATCCGCACGATATTCAGGAGGAGCTTTGAATATAATAAGACGATGAACTATCTGGATCAGCTTGAGAAGCGCGGCGAGATCTTTGTCTTAAGACCTCAGATCAAACCGGTATCCAGACTGGAGAGGAATAAAGAGACGCTGCAGGCATTCTATGAACACGGCTATCACTATATGGAGCGCCGGCTGGACGATCTGAGAGCATATCTGGATGAGTGACAGAGCCGGGCAGAAGAGACAAGGATAAGTCATGGCTGCGGATTTGGCGCACAAACTGCGCCATTCGCAAAGCGGCATCTATGCCGGGCAGCCTTATGTGCAGCGCCTGCGCCATTCTCTGGCAGACATACCGTAATACTTCCGGAAAGCCGCCGAGAAATGTTCCACAGATGAATAGCCGAGCATGCCGGAGATCTCAGTAATGCTGTTGGTGTGATTTTCGAGCAGTAGAAGAGCGGCTGACATCTTGGCCTCGAACTTCTTCTGGAGAAACGTCTTCCCGTAGTGCTTCTGCAGGAGCCTTTCTGTCTGACGGTGGCTAAGGCCGAGGCGTGAGGCGAGCTTATCCAGCGTCAGGTCCTGATATTCATACAGAAAGGACTCTTCAATTATGAGATAACTGCGGTCGGAGACAGAGGACTCTCCCTCAGGCTCCGTGTTTCCGGGCAGATCCAGGTTGCGCACAGAAAGTACGATGAGCTGCGTCAGCAGGGAAGCGAGAAGAGAGTGACAGCCGATTTCCCTGTTTTCAAGCTCTTTAAAGAGCGACTGCATAAGGGGGTGCAGATTCTGCTTGTCTGCGCCGACGAACTTATCGGTTTTGAGGAAGCAGTTTAGAAAATCCGGGTTCTGCTTCTGGATGAGAGGCCGACTTTTCGGATCAAATTTGAGATAGATACAGTACTCGGTCATGGGATCTTCTCCATCCGGCGTCTGAGAGTGTTCCATGTGAGGACCGTTAATAAAGAAAGATCCGGGGCCCACCTCGCAGATCTCATGGTCCAGCGTGATCGTCCCTTTCCCGTAGGGAATATAGTGTATCTCCCAGCTGTTGTTGCTGTGACTGTGACTCGGGAAAGGACGTCTCATGCGCTCAAAGGAAAATTTAAGCGCATGGCAGCGGATATTTCCAACCGCAAAAGACAGATCGATCTTATCATAGAATTTCCCGATCCTGTTCTCAGTGTTCTGCATACTCCCGGACTCCTTTCATCAGCGGCCGTCAC
>CALWAR010000117.1 GCA_944375765.1 uncultured Mediterraneibacter sp.
TTAACAAGAGATGACAGTATCTGGTTCGTAAGAACCCATCCGGCGGTTTCCGCCAAAAATTCCTTTTGTTTGAGCTCACAGAAGGTTGCAGCCACTTATTTTTTTTTCTATAATGGAGGTGTAATTATTGATCAGACAATTAAATAATCAGGATTATCCTGCAGCAAACAGAACATACAAGGATGGTCTTTTCCGCCTTGTATTTCAGAAAAAAGAAGATCTGCTCTCACTTTATAATGCAGTCAACGGCAGTGATTACAGCAACCCAGATGAACTGGAGATTAATACGCTTGACAATGCACTGTATTTATCAATGAAGAATGATCTGGCTTTTCTGATCAGCGGAACTATGAACCTATACGAACATCAGAGCACTTTTAATCCCAATATGCCGATAAGGGGGTTAATATATTTTTCCAGATTATATGAAAAATATATTACTGCCAACGGAATCGATATCTATACTTCGACTCTGAAAAAGCTGCCTTTTCCGCAATATATTGTATTTTATAATGGTACTGAAAAAGAGCCTGACCGTTCCGCTTTAAAGCTGTCAGATTCATTCCATATACCCTCACCATCGAAAACGCCGAGCCTTGAATGTATTGCGATCATGCTCAACATAAATTTCGGGCATAATAAGATTTTGATGAAAAAGTGCAGGAGGCTAAAAGAGTATGCGATCTTTGTTGATACTGTCCGGAAAGAACTCTTAACCGGCGCCCCGCTGGAGCAGTCTCTTTCCTGTGCTGTAGATTCATGTATCGGAAATGATATATTAAAGGATGTCCTGATTCAACAAAAAGCTGAGGTGATCCAGATGATTTTGGAAACATATGATAAAGAACTTCATGACAAAACATTGCGGCGTGAGGGTTATGAGGATGGATACAGCCAAGGAAAAACAACTGGCTATCTTGAAGGAATTAACGATGGTATCCGACAGCTTGTCTCCACTCTTCAGGATATCAACTTTTCCCGGGAAAACACTCTGTTGAAGCTTCAGGAAAAGTATGAGCTTTCACCGGAAGAGGCGGAAAAATATATGGCCGAATACTGGAAAGAATGAGGAATGTTTCTCTGATATCTTTCGTCAAAAAAGGACTGCTGTCGGAGTTTCTGACAGCAGTCCCTATGCGCCCTCTTACATACTCCAGATTCAATCTGCGGATATCTGCATCGCTGGGATGCCCCGCTGTATAATGCACAACACGGGGAATGATAACCTCCCACCTTAAACGGGCAGTAGATCTTTCCCGACAACATCCGTTCTTTCTCTGTCATAGCTCTATATCCTCCATAAATGCTTCCAGCAGGCTGCCATACCCGTAATAATTGACCACATATTTCAGTCCGTCCACAACTTCCTGCCTGGAATAATCATTCTCTGCGAGGAATTCGTCCGTCTTCCCGCTGAGCTTCTCATAAAAGAGCAGAGACATCTCAAAATAGGTGCGGTCGCCCTCTTTCAGGCCGTCCAGCAGAATATTTTCCGCCTGATTGATTTCCCAGTCATCGATCATAGCCTGCAGTTTCCGGAACTGCTCCATCACCTCCAGCGGGATCTCCGCATCTTCCTCCTTGTCGATATCCTTATTAAAAATAAGTTTGATAAGCGTGCGGATCCACTCATGTACGATCCGCATTACATAGTCCTTATCTTCCAGCATCCTCTCGTCCTCCTGTCTGCACTTTCCCTGTCTCCTGCTATAGGGTTCACAGAATGCGCACTATTTCTTTCCCGCCCGGATCATGAGCATCATGGGACGGCGCATCTCGTCTTTCATTCCCGGCATATCCAACATCTCTTCCGGCGGCTCTGCCTCTTCCACCATTTCGATCACAAAGCCGCTTCTAAGCAGACCGTTCATGATCTGTGTCAGAGTGTGATGGTATTTAAGCACGTCACATCCCAGAAAACGGGCCTTCCGCTCTCCGGGATAGAAGTAGTCGTCCACCGGCCAATATAAAGAGGCGCCATTTTCATCATAGATCCAATCCTCACGTACCCCTGATGTAAAGACCGGATGCTCGATATTAAAAAGGAATGTTCCTCCCGTTTTAAGTGTGCGGTACACCAGTCTGTAAACAGACTCGATATCTTCAATATAGTGAAACGCCAGATTGGACACTACACATTCCCATGCCTCTTCCGGATATTCATAGTCTTCCAGCGAGCCTGTACGATAGGTGATCCGGCTGTCTGCATTGCGCTTCTTCGCCTCTTCGATCATGCGCACACTCACATCGATCCCCAGCACTTCCTCCGCTCCCTGATCCACGGCATATTTACAGTGCCAGCCATATCCGCAGCCCAGATCCAACACCCTGCCGCCTTCCAGAGGCGGAAACATTTCTTTTAGCTGATGCCACTCTCCTGCGCCGGCAAGACCGTATCTGCTCCGCGTCATCTGGGCATACTGTTCAAAAAAATGTTTGTCATCATATTCGTTCTTCATGTCTGTTCTCCTGTCAGTTTTCCTGCATATTTTCAAACACCTGATCATCACAGCTCATGAAAAACCGGGCGCATTCTTTCAAACGTACAGAACTGGCGGAATCCGAGACTTTTCAGCGTCTCCCTTGCCTCACTGATATAGGCACCCAGCTGTCCGGGCTTGTGGCTGTCGCTTCCGATCGTAATAATCCTGCCGCCAAGATCACGGTATAATTTCAAAATGTTACGGGAAGGCGTGGTATCTTTCAGCCCATATCTGTGACTTGACGTGTTCACCTCAATCCCTCTGCCGTCCTCGATCACGATCTTCAGGATTTCTCTCACATAAGGCTCGATCTTTTCAAACGGATAGACGCCTGCTTCATCATATCTTGTGATAAGATCCATATGTCCCAGCACACTGTACTCCTTATAATGTCTCACCACATTAAGTAATTCTTCATAATACTGCTCATTGTATTCCTGCTGTGTCTTTCCTTTTTGAAAATCCTGCGTCCAGAATTCTTTATCATTCACCTGATGAATGGACAAAATGATAAAATCAAATACATATCTGTGAAAAAGCTCTTCGTATCTCGCGATGGTATGTTTCTGAACTCCGAATTCCAGACCTGCCCTGACGGTAATCTTATCGCCGTACAGCAGCTGCATTTTCCTTATCTCCGTCATATAGCGCGGATAGTCCACATTTGCAATGGGATCATTACCACGGTATCTGATCTTTTTCCCGCTGTCCCAGTCATCTTTAATTCCATAATCTACATGATCTGTGATACAGATTTCGTTCATTCCTATGTCGATGGCGTCCTGTATCACTTCTTTCATCGGATAGACGGAATCATCACTGAATTCTGTATGCACATGATAGTCTGCAAACATTTAAGCCTCTCCTCTGTCAACCTTGTGTTTTATACATTATCTCTTATTCCCAAACAACTCCAAAATCTTCTCCACCATGGCGTCCATAGACGCCTGATCCGCAATCTCGATCTGCATTCCATACTCTGTCGCTGCCCGGGCGGTCTGCTCCCCGATGCACACTGCGCAGATACTGCCGTAATCTATTCCATTCTCTCCCATTGCCCGGACAAATCCCCTGACTGTAGATGCGCTTGTAAATGTCACCGCATCGATCTCACCGTTTCGCAGCATGCGCATAACTTCTTCCTTTAGCAGCGGATTTACTTCATATACTGTGCGGTACAGCGGGATGTCGTCTGCAAAAAGCCCCTTGTCTGTCAGCGGAGGGATCAGATCCTCTGAGCCCCTCTCAGCCCGGGCGATCAGCGCATATTCTCCCGGCTCGGACATTTCCGCAAGGTTTTTTCCCAGCTCTTCGGCACTGTAAGTCTCTGGCACTGCATCGGGAATCAGTCCGTATCCGCAGAGTGCGTCTGCCGTCGCTGAGCCGATCGCTCCGATCCGCACTTTTCCTGTCCCGCCAAGGACTGACCTCAGATCCATCTTCATTTCCTTTAATGTGTCAAAGAATACGTTCACACCGATAGGGCTGGTAAATACAAGCCATTTTCCTCCCTCATGCCGCTCGAAACGCTCCAGCGCACGTTTTAGCGGCTCATTGGGGAAAATCGGTTCTGTGTGGACAGCCGGCATCTCGATGACCTGAGCTCCCAGATCTCTCAGCTTTCCGGCAAGAACGGACATATTCTGTCTCGGACGAGTCAGCAGGAACTGCCGTCCGCCAAGCGGTCTGTCCTCCGCCCAGTGAAGCTCATCTGCCAGCGCACATACCTTTCCCACAACTATGATCGCAGGTGTGGAGATACCTGCACGGTCCGACTCGGCTTTTAATGTCCCTACAGTTGCGGTCACTCTTCTCTGCCCTGCCGTTGTTCCCCTTTCCAGTACTGACGCGGGCATATCAGGTTCCATACCTGCGTCAGACAGTCCTTTCAGGATCTTCTCCATAGAGGATACACTCATCAGAAATACAAGCGTCCCATTCAGGCGGACAAGAGAATCAAAATCAATACTCAGTGTCCCGTCTTTCCTCGCGTGTCCGGTAATGACATGAAAGGAAGACGTATAGTCCCTGTGCGTCACCGGGATCCCTGCATAGGCCGGAACAGCCACAGAAGAAGTAATGCCCGGAACCACCTCGAAAGGAATCTGTTCGCTGACAAGCGTCTCCAGCTCCTCTCCGCCCCGTCCGAAGACTAACGGATCTCCTCCTTTCAGACGGAGTACTTTCTTTCCCTTCTTTGCCTCTCTCACAAGAATCTGATTGATCTCGTGCTGCGGGACCGGATGATTTCCGGAATGTTTGCCCACATAGATTGTCTCTGTGTCCTGAGGAATGCGGCTTAACAATTCCGCGCTGATCAGCGCATCGTATACGATAACGTCCGCGCTCTCAATAAGATGTGCCGCCTTTACCGTCAGCAGCCCTGCATCGCCCGGGCCTGCTCCGGCAAGCCATACTTTTCCGATATTTTCCTGCATATCTGTATCATTCATTTTTCCGCCATCCATTCTTTTTTCTTTTCATTTCCCCATCATCCGCTCTGCCAGAGTCTCTCCGGCCTGTTCTGCTCTTGATGTATCGCTTACGATCATGTCCACAGAGTACTCTTCTGTATCCTCATCGTAATAGAGACCTGTCAGCTTCAGATCGTTTCCGCTTACCTGTGCGTGCGCAGCGCATGGCGATGTACAGTCCCCGCCGGTCACCCGGATAAACTGCCGTTCCGCGAGAGCCGCCGCCCGGCTTTCCGGCATGTCTGTCCTGTCGATCCAGCAATACTGTTCTCCTTTTCTTCCCTGCACGGCAAGGATTCCCTGTCCTGCCGCCGGGATCATCTCGTCCACAGAAAGATACCGGCCGATCATCCGCTCCATCCCCAGACGTTTCAGGCCCGCCGCAGCGAGAAGCGTTGCGTCATATCCGTCTGTTTCCAGCTTTTTCATCCGTGTCTGGACATTGCCTCTGATGCCCCGGAATGTACACCCCGGATACAGCCTTGCCATCTGGATCATCCGCCGCCTGCTGGATGTGCCGACCACAGCATGTTCGGGAAGCGCGTCAAGTCCGGACCGGTACAGGATCACGTCTCTTGGATCTTCTCTCTTTCCATAAGCGAGTATGGGAAGCTCCGGGTTCTCCTCCATCGGCATGTCTTTCAGGCTGTGCACGGCGATATCGATTCTGCCGTCTATCAGAGCCCGGTCCAGTTCTTTTACAAAAAGGCCCTTGCCCCCGATCTTCTCCAGGCTCTTATCCAGTATTTTATCCCCTGTTGTCTTCATCGTGATGATCTCAACTGAAGCTTCCGGATCACAGCTTATGATCTGATCGCGTATGATCTCTGCCTGTCTTACTGCGAGCAGGCTTTCTCTGCTTCCGATCTTTATCACAGACTGCATGGCGCATCCTTCCCTTTCTCTATGATCTCATAAATCTTGTCCATATCCAGACTCTCCCTGATAATCTCCGCCAGCTTGTCATATTGTTCTTCTTTATATGCTTTCCAGTCTTTCGCCCGTATCCCGGACGGATCATATCCTTTCTGCTTCAACAGTGCGCTCAGGAAACCCTTTGCACATCCCGGTGCGTCGAAGATCCCGTGGACATAGCATCCATAGACATTGCCACACTGGGCGCCGTCCACACGTACATTGCCGGAAATATCTGCCGTACTGTCGCCGGACTGATCCGTAATATCTGCAAATTCCACAAGGGATTCTGCATGATCCAGAAGAAGTGTCTCTCCCATATGGATCTCATACCCCTCCAGCTCTGTACCGGCAAGTTCACTTAAGATACCGTCTGTCTCAAGGAAATGTCCCCGTACTCTGGTCCTTGTCTTCTCTCTGTCAAATACAGTCCGTATGGGGAGCAGTCCCAGTCCTCTTACGGTCCCTTTCTGCTCCACGCCGTCAGGATCGGAGATTTCTCTCCCTAGCATCTGATAGCCTCCGCAGATACCGAACACGAGTCCTCCTTTTGACGCAAACCGCAGCACCTTTGCCTCAAGGCCATTCTGCCTCATCCAGAGCAGATCCCGGATAGTGTTTTTGCTTCCCGGCAGTATGACTGCGTCCGGCTCGCCGAATTCGGCGGGAGAACTGACATATCTCACACCGGCTTCGTCCAGAGCCTCCAGAGGCGCAAGATCTGTAAAGTTCGATATCCGCGGCAGCCGGATCACCGCTATATCCACAAGTCCTGCATTTTCTTTCTTCTGGAAACGCTCGGTCAGACTGTCCTCTTCGTCAATATCCAGATAGAAATAAGGCACCACTCCAAGCACCGGAATATCCGCGCGCTCTTCCAGCATGGAGAGCCCCGGTTTCAGGATCGATACGTCGCCGCGGAATTTATTGATAATCAGTCCCTTGATCCTCTGCCGTTCCTTTTGCTCCAGCAGCATAATTGTCCCGATGAGCTGAGCGAAGACGCCTCCCCTGTCGATATCCCCGGCGAGAAGAACCGGCGCGTCCACCAGATCCGCAAGTCCCATATTTACGATATCATCCTGTTTCAGGTTGATCTCCGCCGGACTTCCCGCCCCCTCGATCACGATCACGTCGTACTTACATTTCAATTCCTCATATGCTTCCATAATATAAGGGATATAGTCCTTTTTATGCCTGTAATACTCCACTGCCGACATGACGCCGACCGGTTTTCCGTTGATGATAACCTGAGAGCCCGTATCGTTCGTCGGCTTGAGCAGGATCGGATTCATGGCTGCGGCAGGCTCGATCCCCGCTGCCTCCGCCTGCATCACCTGAGCGCGCCCCATCTCAAGCCCCTCCTTTGTGATAAAAGAGTTGAGCGCCATATTCTGGGATTTAAAGGGGGCGACCCGGCAGCCGTCCTGCCGGAGTACCCGGCAGAGTCCGCCGGCAAGAACACTCTTTCCGACGTTGGACATAGTCCCCTGTATCATAATCGATCCTTTCATCTCCTGTCCTCCACTTTGTCTGTTATCCTGTCTTTTCTTCCGACTGCTTATACTGTGTCGACTCCGTCCTGCATATATCTTCCAACGCATTTACCAGACGCATATTCGCCTCATGTGTCCGCACTGCGATGCGATACCAGCCTTTTTCAAGGCCCCGGTAATTTCCGCAGTCGCGTATCAGTATTCCATACTTCTTCATTTCTTCAAATAGTGCTTTTTCAGTATGAATAAGAATAAAATTTACATCAGAAGAGATATATTTTATTCCCAGTTCTTCCAGGACTTTTTCGAGATAAAGACGTTCCTCTGCGATCAGTTTACGCGCGGTTTTTACATACTCTGATTCATCCAGAGCGGCAATCCCTGCTTCCTGAGCCGGGATCGAGACATTCCAGGGCTGCCGCGCCCGATTCATTCTCTCCAGCAGTTCATGATCTGATGAAATCCCATATCCGAGCCTCAATCCAGGCATGGCGTATGTCTTCGTAAAAGCGCGCATTGTGAAAAGCTGCCGGTGATCTCCAGTCTCCCTGATCATAGAATGAGCTTCCGGCCTCTGGAGAAATTCCATGAAACACTCATCCAGCACCATGCGGATACCGAATCTTTCACACCTTTCCGCCGCCTGACACAGAAGATATCTGTCGGCGGCACGGCCGGACGGATTCGTCGGTGAACAGAGAAAAACAAGATCGATCTCCTCGTTAAGTTCTGACAGGAAATTACTGTCTATACAATAGCCGTTATCCTGTTTTGTCTGATAATATTTTATCTCGCACCCGACAGTTCGCAGCGCCTGCTCATATTCGGAAAATGCAGGTACAGGGATAAGCGCACGCCCGGGCTTTTCGGCAAGGACAAGATTATACAAAAGCTCCGCAGCTCCGTTCCCGAATATATAACATTCCCCCGGTATTCCCTGCCTCTGCGACAGCTTTTCCCTAAGTCTTCCACACCGGCTGTCGGGATAGGCCGCTGCAAGCTCCGCCCCTCTCTTTGCCGCTTCGATCACACGCTGCGGCGGGCCGAGCGGATTCACATTTACAGAGAAATCCAGCATCCCCTGATATGTATATATATCTCCGCCATGTCCGTATATCATCCTGTTCCTCCTGAAATTTCCGCTAAAGCAGACGTCCATGTCCTGCTTCCCGGATCTGTTTTACGCCAAAAGTAATAGAGCATATTTTACTGCTCCGAATACGAGCAGCAGCAGAAATGCCGTCACATACATGAGTCTGCCCGACCGCCTGATGTCCTCCGGTTCGACCGGCCGCAGGGCGTCTCCGATAAACTCTTTCTTATATACCTTTCCGAAATAGACGGCGTCTCCTGCCAGCCTTACCCGCAGAGTCCCTGCGCAGACGGACTCTGTCTGCGCGGCATTCGGACTTGCATGTTTCCGCCGGTCTCTTTTGTAGATCCGCCATGCGTTTTTCCCGTCCAGACCGCAGAGATATGATGCCGCGATCATAAACAGGGCTGTAATGCGGGCAGGGATATAATTAAAGACGTCGTCCAGTTTCGCCGGAATGCACCCGAAATACAGGTATTTATCATTTTTGTAGCCCAGCATGGAATCCATTGTATTGACCGCTTTGTACAGAAAGCCAAGGGGCGCCCCGCCGATCAGCATATAGAGAAGCGGCGCCGTCACCCCGTCCGACGTATTCTCCGCCACGGTCTCCACCGCCGCTTTCGTCACGCCCTCTGCGCTTAAGTTTTCCGTATCTCTCCCGACGATCATGGATACTGCCCTGCGCGCGCCCGGCAGATCATCCGCCTTTAATCTGGCATAGACTTTCCCGCTCTCTTTGCACAGGCATCTGGCCGCAACGATCTGATAGCACCAGAATGTCTCCAGAACAAACCTAAGCCACGGATGGATCTTCTGCGCCAGAACGAGCAGGACCAGGGGGACCAGAAAGGAAAGACCTGCGATGCACCCCCACAGAACAGCGCCGGCGGCAACAAGTCCCCGCTCTCTTGTCTGCTCCTTTTCACTGCTGCCGGTTTCGTTTCTGCTGCTTTCTTTCCTGCCGCAGAGTTTCCTGAGCTGCCGCTCGCCAAAAGAGATCCCTTTTCCGATCAGCCGGACCGGATGATAGAGCCACACCGGATCTCCAAATATAAAATCAAGAAAAAAGCCTGCCGCGCAGGCCGCAAGTGATATAATCATAACCCAATTTTCTTCCTGCTCTCAAAATAAATAAACCGGTCAATAGAATCCAGGATATCTGCAAAGTCCTTTCTTGGCGCCGCGTCGATATAGCGGCTCAGGATTTCCTGCTCATTTTCCTTATATCTCCCATAATAGATATCATACAGGTTGTGTCCCCGCATATGGATCCGAATCTCTTCCATATGCCGCTTTACATCATCTGTTGATACAATATCATGCCCGATGACCTCCGTCAGCTTCCGGCCGCTTCTCAGCCGGTGCAGATACTCGCGCCATTTTTCCAGAAAGATTTCATAAAACTGCTCTTCTGATCCGATGATCCCGATCTGTGCCATTATCTTCGGATCCAGAAAATAATTCTCAAACGAATAATACTTCAGGATCAGCACGTTTTTCTCCGTGACACGTGGCAGCCGGTCTATATCCTCCTCATTTCTCCGGGCATAATAATTACAGAGCTGTGATTTCAGCTCTTCGCTGTCCCTGCCGTCGCCGTCCCGGATCATGAGGAAATTATCCTTAATGTAGATCTGGTTCATATATTTCAGATTTGCATAAGTCTTGATATTCGTACAACTGTTCGTCGTGATGATCGCAATGCGCGAAAGATTTCCTTCACTGTCGTATGTCTCCGAATAATATTTCCGGATCAGAAGCGGAAGCCGGCTCTTGTCCTGCTTGCCCTCCACGATAAACACAAAATTCACGTTCATCAGATCATTTGCCGAGTATCCCAGATCATCCAGCACAGCGCTGATATCCGTCTTCTCTCTCACTTCTGAGAATCCGTCTTTATCCAAATACACCTGACGGATCTGTCTGCTGCTGAAATTCGACAGCAGATTCGGAGAATGAGTGGAAAACATGATCTGGTTCTTTTTCGACAACCTGTACAGGACATCGCCCGATACCTTCTGGAGCTTCGGATGGAGAAAGATCTCCGGATCTTCCACCATGATGATGTCCGCATTTTTCATGCCTTCCTCTTCAGATGCTTCAAGCAGAGAAAGCATATAGATGCTGCGCATTCCCTTTCCCATGCTCTCTGTGGGGCGGTTCTTCTGATACCCCGCCTGGCGCACCGAAGACGTGACCGAAAGCATCCGCTCGACGTCCAGATCCATGGAGTAGACGATCTCGTCCTTTCCGCCGTTCTCGCGGAAGATCTCGTTCACTCTCCTGGAAAATGAATCCAGATTCAGATTGTACAGCTTGTATTCCAGAAGCTTCGACGCCTCAAATGCGTTCAGCTCCTCCGTTGTCTTCTTGTGGATCAGTCCGATACACGAAAAACAGTGATTGCATTCCTTAGCCACATCAAACATACAGCACCCGGAGCGCATACGCTTCAGGAGATCGTCCTCCTGCATTAGGAGCAGATCATCCTGAAATTTCTTCAGGTCACGCTGGGTATCCATAAAATAGATATGCGGAAAAATCTTCGGAATATATCGGTTGTCTTTCTGCTTTCCATCGCCGTAGCGTGTACGCCCCTCCCGGTTGACAGAAAACTCAAATTTCAGCGTACCCTCGAAAAAAGTGCTGCCGCCGTGTGTTTCTTCTCCTCTGTCTGTTTCCTTTCCGCTGTCCGCCTCTGCTCTTCTGTCAGGCAAAAAAGAGGGGAGTTTCCTGCAAAAATCACGATACCATGCTTCAGGTCTGCGATAAGTGCTGACGACTCCGAATCTATGAAACCGTTTCAGATCATCCTCTGCGATGCGCAGTTCCATGCTGATCTCCACATTTGGAAAATTCTCCCGGAAATCTTCTTCCCTGACAATATAATCTCCGCCCGCGGCGCGCACGGCGTCGAGGACGGCAGTCTTTCCGGTGTCATTCTTTCCGACCAGTATAAGGGCATTTTCAATGTCACTGATATGCATGTCTTTGATTGACTTAAAATTGCGTATCCGAAGATCCGTAATCTGCATTCCGGCACCTCCCGCTGCAAATCTCTCTGCGTAACATAACTCTCTCTGTAACAGTACAGGTATAGTCTGAACTGTTATGCCTCTGTTAATGAATATATGGAATCCAGCATATGTGTACCGCTTTTCGTCTTAAACACACGCTCCCTGAACTTGCAGACCGCCTCATGGCTGTACTGGGATTCATCCGCATTTACCAGATAATCCGCTTCCAGAAGTATCTGGTAATCCATACCCTCTACATTCGTATATGTATGATGATGTGTCACGAGATAAATGATGCGCTCTTCCATCTCCTCCGGAAGACTAAACTCCGAGAGAAAGATCCGAAGCAGCGGCTCACTCTCCGCCTCCTGATAATTTCCGTTTGTATTACCGTACTTCTCCCTGCAGAGCGGGCAGGCGATGTCATGGACGATCGCTGCGATCTCCAGCGTGTCCTGCGTCTTCTCATCCAGCCCCTCCAGACATCCGATCGTCTGCGCGTAGGCATATACTTTCAGGAAATGCCGCACGTCCGAACGGTTTCCCCTGTAAAAATCAATCATCTTATTTACAATTTTCTCTTTCATGCTTCTGTCTCTCCTATCTAGTACAGTGAAAAATAAATGAATAGCTATATCACGCAGAATAATTTTTTCATATGCAAGGCGGAGGAATGAGGCGTAGCGGTGGCTACGTCGATTGACGACAACGCTGCAGATGAAAAATCAGGCAAGTGATATGGCTGGTTATTTATTATTCACTGTACTAGGTTATCTCCATTCCGTAATACTGCTTATATCTTTCCGCGGTCTTGGCGCAGGACTTTCATCTGCGTATCCTACCGCCAGTGCCGCATACAAGGCGCTTTCCGTTCCCAGCCATTCTGTCAGTTCCTCATACGCAAAATAAATATCACAGATCCACAGACTCCCAAGTCCAAGCTCTGTTGCTGTCAATGTCATATTTTCTATCGCGGCTCCAATCGACTGCGCATTACAGATTTCGTAAATTCGCTTTTCAGTGCTCAGATTCTTTCGGATGTCTGTTCCATTTCTGTTTGTCACGAAGATAATCACCGGTGCCTGTTTCATAATACTCAGAGTGTATTCCGCTCCCTTTATCAGTTTCACGCTTCCAGGCAGCAATGGATTCTTCCTCTCCCTGTTCAGCCCTCTCTCCATAGCCGAAAGCATCTCTTGTTTCGCTTCCCCCTGAACAACCGTAAATTTCCATGGCTGCCTGTTCTTGGATGACGGAGCCAGTGTACCGGCTCTTAATATTTCTTCTATATACGGATGAGGAACATCATCTGATCTGTATTTTCGTATACTTCGTCTGGCTGTAACAGCATGTATCATAATAGACAAGCCTGCCTTTCCTGTTTTTTACTATAATACTACTTTTTATGCTGCCAGACTATTGTATCATTCTTCACAATCCAGTGTCTATACTTTTGTACAATATGGCTCTGTAACAACTCGGCCATCTTTTTTCAGGCGGTGAATTTATGCTGGCATAAGCATCCAACGCCTGAAAAAAAGATGTGCCGAGCGCCCGTATATGAGCAAAGAAGCGGCAAAGCCGCGGATAGCACGTAGTGCGCTTTGCGAATGGCGCGTGCCGGGTTGTTACCTTGTTTTCCCACATCTTATAGATTATAATGAACAGACAACCAACGGAAAATTCTTTTTCCATATGCTGCCCTTGCAGCGGTCTTTAATCTTAAAGATCATATCCGGCGGTTTCCGCCAGACTTTCCTTTTGTTTGAGCTCACGAAAGGTTGCAACTATTCACTTTATTTCCTATAATGGAGGTGTAATTATTGAAACACGAACTACATATTGATCAGGAATATCCAACCACAAACAGGGAGTATAAAGACGGGCTCTTCCGCCTGGTATTTCAAAAAAAAGAAGATCTGCTGTCACTTTATAATGCAGTGAACAAAAGCAATTACAGCAACCCTGACGAATTAGAAGTCAATACGCTTGGAAATGTATTGTATCTGACAAAGAAAAATGATATCTCCTTTTTAATCAGCGGGATGATGAATCTATACGAACATCAAAGCACATTCAATCCCAATATGCCTGTCCGCGGACTAATGTATCTGGCTAAGCTGTATGAAAAACATATCATAAAAAATAAAATAGATATTTATACATCGGCTCCGAAAAAATTGCTCTTTCCACAGTATTTTGTCTTTTATAACGGAACTTCCGCAGAACCCGACCAGCTTACTTTGAAGCTGAGTGAATTGTTTGAAACGCCGGCTTCGTCCAAAGCCCCCTGTCTGGAATGCATTGCCATTATGCTTAACATCAATTACGGACATAATAAAGAATTAATGGAAAAATGCAAACGATTGAAAGAATATGCCGTTTTCGTAGATGCAGTACGCCGGGAACTCTCAACAGACAAACCACTGGATCAGGCTGTTTCCCGCGCTGTGGGCAGTTGCATCAGTGAAGATATTCTGACGGATATCCTGACAGATCAAAAAGCAGAGGTGATCCAGATGATTTTGGAAACATATGATAAAGAACTGCATGATAAAACACTGCGAAGCGAAGGATATGAAACCGGTAAAGCTGAAGGCATTTCTTCCGAACGTGAAAATGGTATTTTGCAGCTTCTGTCTACTTTTCAGGAACTGAACATTTCCCGGCAAGATGCACATATAAAGCTGAAAGAAAAATACAGCCTCTCAAAAGAAGAAGCCGAAAAGTATCTGGATAAATACTGGAAAGAACCGTAATTATCTTTTCTGAATAATGACATGGACACAATCGCCATCCCTTTTGTTTATTTAATGCGGATGGCTTTTGTAATGCCCTCTCATTTTCGCGCCATAAATATACGCACCAGCCAGAATAGCGCATTCCCGATCAAAACCGTAAGATATATCCCGGTAAACCATGATGGAAGTGATTTCCCCAAAATAGTAAATACGATCAGAGATGTAAATACAACCGTCATGACAAGTTTTGAGGTAACGATCAGATATTTCAGGTAACGGTAAACTTTCTCTTTGTTTTCCTTTGTAATTTTCACCCCTGTATTCCAAAGTTCCGGAAAGCGTCCCACAAAAGTAATCCCCAGATAAAGTCCCCATGAGATAACTACGAGCAGCCATACCATTCCTTTCCCGCCCCAGCCGTCTATCTCACCGGCCGCATTATAATGGGTGGGTATCTGATCCGGTATTGCATTCCAGCGCACGATAAGATAGATCAACGTTCCGATCAGCAGGATCCGGCATATATATTCCATGACAATATCTGCAAGTGTGTTTTTTATATTCATAGTTCTGTCTCCCTTCACAAACTCATTTTCCCGACGATATCATCATATACAGAACTCCCAGGAAAGCAGTTCTTCTATTTTATTTTCAATTAACTGTTTCATAATATCCCTCTCAATATAGCTGATCCAGTTGCTTGGAGATACGGTATCTGACCGCAAATGCCACAACTTCTGCGCACAGCGCAAGTATGATACACCATACCGGAACCCGGATTTCCAACTGTATCCGGCAGAAAACCGTAACCAGCAGAAATATCCCGCCGACAAGCTGGATAAACTCCATGATCCGTTTCTGTTTTTCCTCCAGTTCTTTCCTTCTTTTTACGATATCGGAATGAAACGGAAGATCATTTTTTGTGAACTCTTTCAGATCCTCATCTGATATCAGTTCATCCAGACTGATATCCAGCTCCACTGCCAGCCTTTTCGCCATAATGAGATCCGGGCATCTGCTGCCGTTCTCCCAACGGCATACCGTCTGTCTTGATACATACAGCTTATCCGCCAGTTGCTGCTGAGTCAGGGAGTGTTCCTCTCTCAGCCTTTTAATATTCTCACATAATGCCATATTACACAGCCTCCTTTTCTTTACTCCAACTATATAACACTGCATTTCAGGTGAAAAGTTCCATTCCTGATCCTGTGTGTTTCCATTCTGGTAACAACGCACAATGCCTTCGTTTTCTATGTACTGATCATTTCTATTTTGATGCTTTCTTCTTTTCAGCTTGTTCCGACATTTTCTTCAGATACGGAAGCTGTTTCTTCAAGTCCGTCCTCACACTCATGTGCCAGAGGAATTCGCCGAGAAATAGAAATTTATGTACATAGTCTTCATGAGTCAGCGCCCGGATCAGTCTTTTTACTGAATAAATTTTCTTACTCGCTCTGATGTGCTCCAACTGCAGTTCATAAGGCGTCATATTTTTTGGATAATGAACTGTATTCCCGTTGTAAAGCGCCCAGTTTGAGTGCAGAAGCTGAGACTTGTGCGTCTCATAAACCGGTGTTCCCGGGATAAAATACATGGATTGTATGAGCACGCCCTGTATATTATTTTCGATCACAAAATCCGCAAGCTGATCTCCCACGCCTTTCTCCTGATCGTCCGAGCCAAGAATAAAAAGTCCTCTTACGCTGAGCCCGTGTCTCTGGATATTCCTGATCGATTTTACGATCTCCTCTTTCGTGCTTTTCTTATGATATGTCTCAAATGACTTGTCATCAATAAACTCAATCCCCATATCCAGTTCAAAAAAGCCGGCTTTTTTCAGCAGTTCCAGCATCTCATCGTCAAAGCCCACCTCGTATCTTGCCTGTACATTAAAGCGATAGCGGATTCCACTGTCAATAATGGCATTAAGAACAGATACTGCCCATTCTCTGTCCGCAAAGAAATTATCATCTGTAATCCACAGATCTTTCACCGGGCGGAAATGTTTTTTATCAAAGAACTCGATAGACTGTCTGATATCTTCCACTACATTTTCCGGCGTCCTTGTCCTCACCTTATGTCCGAAATGCCGGACAAGAGCGCAGTAATCACAGTTATGCGGACATCCTCTTGATGCATGTACCTGGGGCCATATCGTATTGTGCCCTGCCATCTTCTGATAATTCCAGACCAGATTCCGGTCAGGGATAATATCGATATTCTGCGGCGGAGACGGATAGCCTGTGCAAACCTTCCGGCCGTCTCTGAGGAAAGCGATTCCTGGGAAATCCATCGTCTGCTTCTGTTTTAATGCACGGAGAAACGTAAGGATTGTCTCATCTCCCTCGCCCAGCAAAACAAAATCACAGTAATGCACCGCCTCCTCATAATTCAGTGAAGCATGAAGTCCGCCCATTACAATGACCGCTTTGCTCCGCTTCTTTAAGTACCGCGCAATCTGATATCCCCGCACGGCTGCAAACGTGAAGATCCCGATGAATATAACATCTGCGTCAAGCACATCATCCAGAGGAATTCTGGAGATGGACTCGCTGTACATCAGTGTATCATCCACTTCTTTTTTCACGATCGTTGCCAGAGTATTCAGCCCCACAGACGGAGTTCTTATGTACCTGTCATATACGACATAGTTCAATGGCGTTGGTTTATAAGGTCGATTTCCCGGTTCGATAAAACGTACTTTCATAGCCCCCTTGTTTTTCACTCTTCTACCTGCTGCTCTCATTCACTGATGCGGTAATGCCCTGTAATATCATCTCTGCTCTCAAGAATATCCTCCTCATAAGACTTCTGAAACGGATCATTATGATGGATTACATAGGGCACACCGTCATCATTTCTCTTATCAGAGACAATTCCGATATGATTCTCAAAAATCACGATATCCCCGCCCTGCCACTGGCCGATATCATAAATATCTGTTGTGAGAGGAATCGCCGTGTGGGCAAAATATACTTTCAGATTATTCACTCTTCGGAAATCAATGTTTATGTCCGGCTCCTCAATAGCATACTCCTGAGGATGTGCACTGATATCTTCGTCCACCAGCACCATAAGGTCATAGCCGGCGCTTCGCAATGCATTCGCCACAAGATCTGTACAGACGCCATACTGATCGTCAGGGTATCCTGTAGAATAATATTTACTCTTGTAGACCGGTTTTGTCGCAATATAATCTCTCGCCCCCTGAAGGATATCTGTCTGATCGTCAATCCCGTCTCCGTCCTTGTCCACAGAGCTGTGAAAGTCGGCTATGCCAAAGTCTTTATTTTCTTTTGCCTGAACCTCCGCACTGCTTGTTCCGATAAAATAATAACGGCAGCGCCAGGCAATACAGCCGGCTGCAGCCAGCAGGATCAGAATAACGGCTGAAATAATAATTTTTTTCTTCGACATAGGACAATCCTCTCCTTTCCGCCAGTTCCGGCCAAAGGTTATCTCTCTACGACAACAGTCAGCATCACCAGATCCTCGTCTCCGGTGTTGACAATGCTGTGCTCTGAACCTTTCTTACAGACATGACAGGTCCCCGCTGTCAGCATTTCTTCCAGGCCGTCGCATACCGCCTTTCCATTACCGGAAATGATATAGTTAATATCGTCGCTTGTCTCATGCCGGTGCAGTCCGATCGAACCGCCTGCATGTATCCTGCAGGGAATGATCTTGCCCGCATCGCTCATATACATTCTCGCCGACATTTCTCCTGTTCCGCCGTTCATCCCCGGCACTTTCACTTCTTTGATCTCGTTAAAATCAATCAGCATATTCTTCACATTCCTTTCTGTCCCATTTCATCAGATATTCTTTCTCGCCTGTACTCTCATCCGTGGTTCTTTCTATGGCATGAAATCCTTCCCGCTCATAAAATCCGACAGCACGCTCATTCTTCTGGTATACATTCAGTGTCAGCTCCTGCTTCTTCCCTTTCACAAAATCCAGAAGCGCTTTGCCGATTCCTGTAGACCGTACTTCCTTTCGGACAAAGATGCCCGCAATATATTCCTGATCCAGTCCGACAAATCCCTCAATCTCATTTTTATATTCGTCTATATAGACATACACTTCCGCCTGAAGGAGCCTTTCCTTTACCGGGAGATAATTACTTTCCCAGTATTCTGCGGAAATGAAATCGTGGGCGTCTCTGTTTGCGTCCAGCCAGATCTGTGCAACTGTATCGATATCTTTCGCCTGTAATCTTCTTATCATAAATCTTACTCCACAAATGAATGACTCATAATATAAAACGCCTCCTGGCTTGGCATCCACTTTTTCTCCATCTTTTCAAGTCTGTCATCGTACGCTGCCGCTTCTTTCTCGTCTACACTCATCACCGAACTGCCCGAATAGCGCCACTTTCTTCCATCCAGAGCCTCGGGTCTTAGTTCTTTCACCAGCATTGCCGCGGGATATTTGCCGCCGTCCACACAGACATTATGTTTCTTACAGCATTCAAAGCCGCAGCTTACATAGTTTGCCGGGCTTCCGAATATAACGATCACATCATATCCAAGTTCCAACGCTCTCTGAGAGGAATGTTCGATCAGCATTTTCCCATATCCTTTTCTCTGATACTCCGGCAGGATACTGACCGGACCAAATGTAAGAATCTCTTTTTCTATCCCGCTTTCATCTGTCAATTTTGCTTTCGTATACATGATATTTCCTATCACCTGATCATCCAGTTCCGCCACAAAATCAAGTTCTGGCACGAAATCCTCATGTCCGCGCATGATATGGACAAGATAATGCTCCATGCATCCCGGCGCATATATGTTGTAAAAAGCCTTTCTTGTAATATTTTCTACAATTTCATAATCAGTCTCTTTTTCATTTCTTATCTGAAACATTTTCATTCTCCATCTTTATTTTCTGCTCACTTTATGTCAGAACCGATATTTCTGCCTTTTTATACCCATATTTATCCACAATACGCAACCGCGTCCGCCTGGAACAGCAGTCCGTCCTCTCCGCCTGAGTGCGCAAACTCTGTCTGAATGGATTTACGGACAGGATATTTCCCGTTAAATCTCTCTTTTATCACCTTTTCCATCACCGGGATATTCCACACATCCCTGAACAGACAGTCCATCTGCACAACATTTTCAAGAGTAAGTCCAAACATCGCAAGGCGCTTCTCCATTTCGTCAAATGCCCCGTTGATCTGCTGTTCGATCGCGCCGCCCACATTGCCGACACAATAATTTAAAAAACAGAAATCGCCCGCCTTGATGATCCCGGTGTGCGCCCATTCCTCATTAACATCTTTTCTGATAATCCCGCTCATTGCTTTCCTCCTTAGATCCAATATTTTGCCATCTTCACGGCATTTTCCTGATCCGTATTTTCTTCAAATCTATGTCTGATTTCTTCATATTTATTCATGAAGTTCACCTCTGCTGTAGCGGATAGTTACGAAAAACCTCTGCCATTTTAAAGATGTATACGATCTTCACTACACTTACGATCAGTATTCCGAGAACAGACGCCAGAGAAATGACCTGACCTATGACCAGAATCAGTTCAGTGAGAACTATCCCGGCGATTACAACAAAAAGTATCCCGGTAAACCATTTCCACAGTCTGTTCCATTTTTCTGAAAACTCCTGATCTATATCGCTCAGGACTTCCGCATGTCCCAGAAATTCATAATAGTTCCCGATCATATAGACCACAACGGGAAGAACAGACATCAACACCCCTAAGACAGCATCTGCCCGGTCTGATATCGGGATCCGTATGATGCTGATCACAGCAATGATAAAACAGCATATTGCAGAGCTTCGATAATGCGTACTCTCGGATGCAATCTTCAAAAGGATCATACCGTAAGCGGCAGCTGCCACGATATCTATTATCTGCCGTCCCCCAAATGCTATCATTGAGACGATAATGAGCCAGAACAATATATTGAGCCATTTTGAGAGCAGCGATGCGTTTACAGACGTTTTCACCCCAACCTGTTCCCGATTAACATATCCATCCACAAAAATCCCTCCTTCCTAAAACTTCTTCATTCCATCCATAAACTCCTCCATGTGAGGCAGTCTTTTCACTCGTCTGAGCTTAATCCCGGATTCGCTGCATATCTCTTCCAGGATCGCTGCGGTCAGTACACTCCTTACCCGCACTTCTTTTGGCGCTCCATGCTGTAGTATAAACGCGAGCAGTTCTTCTGCAAGGATGATTTTTTCGTCTTCTTTTGGTCCTGTCATCTCCGCAGCCAGCATGAGCCCGGACTGCGCATCGGCAAGCAGGCAGAGCCAGGGATTCGCAGGACGGTCATACTTCTCATCTTTCACACCTGCGTTCAGAGAGATGATGTCCGCCTCAAGCACTGCTCTGCATTTCTCTGAATTTCTCAGTTCTTCCAGTGTCTCCTCATCCGTAAGTGTAAGCACCGGGAAATTATATCCTGTAAACGGGAGAGGCTGCGCCTCGCCTGTCGCTTTCTTTCCTTTGACAGAATAGTAAAACGTCTCTTTTGCATCAAATTTTACCTTAATCTTATTCTCCTGATAATACAGTACGGCGTCTTTTAGGACTGTCAGGTATGAAGTCATACGACGCACTTCGTCCTGATCCATATTGTATGGGAAATACCCCTTTTTAAAAGACAGAAAATACAGCCACTGATTTTTTCCACGGAACTTATGGCCCAGTTCTTTGACGATCCTGCGCTGTTCTGCTGAAAGTTCCTCACGATTTCCCCAGTAACAGGTCAGATTATTCTGACACGCCATAGCAAAATCAGACGGAATATTCATACGATCTGACAATGTAAGCATCATAAAATCATTCAGACCATCCAGGCCCTCATATATGGTGATCCCATAACATTCCCCGCTTTTTCCAAGTATGCTGACATATACTTCTTTTTCCCAGCCGCCGTCCAGAGTGAAAAGATCCATATCATAGAAAGTCTCCCATGGTTTCAGTTCCTCTACAGCCATTGCAGCCTCGTACAGCGCTCTCCACTCTTCAATCCCGGCTTCTGTTCTTCCTGCTGTTTCTGCTGTTCCTCCATATTCTTCGTTTTCACTGATCTGCGCTTCATTGAGCTGTACAACATCCAGATAGCCATCCTTTTTCATAAACAGCTTTTTGTACAGCTCAACAGCACAGGATGTATCCGGTTTCCTTACAACCCGGATTGGAAAACTATGCTCCAGTTTACGGTTGATCCCGTCTATGTCATAAAATGCAGGATCAAACTTGTCTGCTGTATGGTCTGTATTTTCCAGCCATTCTGCCGCATCCTCATATTCTTCATGGGATGGATCTCCCAGCACATCAAGTATACGATAATATCCGTAAAGCCCTCCGCAATCCTCAAACGGGCAGGCTCCTTTCGCTTTCAACACAACCGGATGCACCTCTCCAAAATCTGTCAGCACAGACTCCACATCTATCCGATGCTCCCAGTTGTCGCCAAAGTCATAAGTATATTTAAACCATTTGGAGTGCTCCATAAACGGATCGATCAGAGTTTCTGTTGCCTCTTCAGCATCAGATCCAAAATATCCCCAGTCATCATCTGAGATTTCCTCAATTCTCATGCCAAGGTTCCGGAACTCAAAAGAAAACAGGTGTGAGCCGTCCCACCCCATGATCTCATTTAACAATACGCCCAACTGGGAAAATGTAATTCCCGCCGGAATAATGCATCTGCGCCAGATCGGCGGACGTGCGTTTTTAATCGATACTTTTAGTTGATATGCTTTCATATGTATTCTCCTTTTTCAGATTATTCCAGATCACTCTCAGTGGTCAGACTCATTCTCAGATATACCATCTCAACAAGCTGCCGTCCACCCTCATAGATCGGATAGTCATAATACTTCGTAAAAAATCCTTTCACCACATGGGATCTTCGGAACCCACAGGCTTCATAAAACGGCAGTGTCTCAGGACTGTCGCCCGTGCCGACCTGCAGAATATCATAATGTCCCCGGTAGGTGTCTATAAGAAACCGGATCATTTTCTTTCCATATCCGTGTCTCTGAAAGCCGGGCATTACGGCCAGATTTTTGATCTCCAGTATTCCGTCTTCCTCGTCTGTCACCACGCATTCCGCTTTAATACCATTATCGTCAAGGATGTACATGACTCCTCTCTCAAGATATCGGTCTATCATATCTTCCTGCTCATCCGCAAGCAGAAGCAGCTCCAGATACTGTTTCTTATTTTCTTTGATCTCTCTGATCTTCTGTCGGTCATCTGTTAAGTATCGGCTCATTGATCCTCACTCACCTGTATAAGCTGCTCATCTGTGATCGCCTTTAAATCCAGCCTGAAATTATATTCTTCAACTGCTTTCTCCGCCGCTTCTCCCATTTCATCATTTCCGATGTGCGGCACGATATAAAAGTCCACCAGTCCCAGACCGGTATAATCTGTCAGCTCCGGCGCTTTCTCAGGGCTGTCCATACCGACGCAGTAACCGATATCCGGGCAGGCTATAATTGCCCCGGCCGACTCTCCTATATACAATTTCCCTTTATTGACTTCCTGTATTAATATCTTATCCGCCCCGGAACGCCTCAGCTCCTGTAAAAGGTAAAACGTATTTCCGCCGCCGACAAATATAATGTCATTTTTCGTCAGGGTTCTTACTATTGAATCATAAGAAGCTGCAGAAACATCCAGTACGTCAACTTTGAGCCCCAGACTTTCCAGAGTGTTTGTCTCATCCTCGATCATTACCTCTGTCCCTTCTACAATGCCTGCCGTGGGAATATAGGTCACTGTTTTTCCCGCCAGTTCCGGTTCAATTGACCTTACCAGATCTGTAACCTGATAGAGCATGGATACCAGTATCAATTTCTTCATAACATCTTCACACTCCTTATTTATATCTTGGGGACTCTTAATCCTGCTGAAACTCTTTTCTCAGTACCTCTTTCGGAGACTCGATCTCATTTGCGATCGTATGTTCCGTAAGTTCGGAAAGGAGTTTTATCTTCTTATTAAGCAGCGGCCTCATACAGTTCGGCACATGCTCCTGATGCGCCCTGTGGATCGCCACGCACTCCTTGCAGTTGCCGTGGTAGCGGCAGGCTTTTTTACAGGGACAGTGATCTTTGTTCTTATATTCCTCCCGGAATTCTGCGGCAAACTCCTCCTGCAGCCTGAGTCCTTCTTTGCGGTTTCCCTCATGAAATTCTTTCATAGCGTCAAGTTCTTTCTGATTTCCCTCAATGATCATCTTTTTCTCTTCCTCGTATATAACGTTTTCTGTCCGTTTCAGTCAAATACCGTTTTCCAGTTTTCAGCAGCAAATGCCTCAAAGCACATTTCTATCTGTTCTTTATTATTCTTTTCCTCCGCAAGTTCCGGCAGCTCATCAGCGCCAAAGTAACGACTTTCTGTAGTCTCAATATTCTTTACAAACTTGCCGTCTTTCACAGAACACAGGAAAAATATCTTGCACACTTTATAGTCGTAGACCGGCTGATTGTGCTTTTCCCTGTCCTGCACGGCAATCACAAGTTCCAGGCGATACATCCGCCCAGCCGCCCGGTCATTCATCCGGCTGCTGTCCGTCATGGGCTTTCCATTGACACTCTGTCAGCTGCATATGGGAGAACACCGCCTTAAATGAAGAATCCTCCGGGGAACAGGCATAGATGCCGAAACGGATCTTTTCCTTTCCTTTGTTCATATGACAGATGCGCATCTGCTGAAAATGAACCCCGTCCTCAGAACACTCGATACAGTAATCATCCTCCCTGCGGCTGAAACGATACCACATGGACTTCACATCAGCTCCTATGACGGTTGTCGCCCAGTCTGAGTATCCTGCATTCGTCACGACACTTCCCAGATGCTGGTACTCTTCATTTTCATACTCAATGGAGCCTTTCAGCCAGTTCTCACTGTCCAGGTACATCACAATGCCACATTGGTCAAATCTATGATGACTTTCTGCAAAATCCGTCTTGACTGTGAAACTGAAATACTTTTCTTCTGTCTCCATCTGAAATACAGGTGCGTTGTCGTTCCGGAAGTGATAATATGTCCTTTGCCACAAATCTGTGTGCGGCTTCGTGACGATTTCCACTGTATCATCTGTCACCGTGTAACTCTCCGGTTCCCTTGTCCATTTAAACTTACTGAAATCCATATACTTCTCCTTCAGCTCTGTATCTATTTTACTCTCTGGATTTTCTCATGCCAGACATATCAGTCTCGCATATTTCTGTTCAGAATCTTCAGCTATCCTGATCATACCCTGGCTGATCATCCGCTCAATCCTCCGGGCATACCACCAGTCTCCCACACCGATCGGATTATTTCCAAGAATATCTCCGATCAGACGGGCTTCCTTTTCCGGTTTCTTTGTGATCCTTTTCCATATCAGAAAATCATAAAAATCTTCAGGAACGCCGAGTACCTTTCCATTTATCACTGCACGCAGAGGACTGTCGTCCTCCTGAAGTTCCGCCCAGTTCCATGCATACATTTTCAACTCTATTTTGCTCAGTATCTTTTCATGAGACAGATACTGGCCAAATACTTCCGGAGACACTTCACCCCAATGACTATGTGAAACAATCGTATTATCCTGCCGCACGTCATACTCTGGCAGCCTTACAACGAAGATCTCATTTTCATAATTCTGCAAAAGACTGCACAGATGATAGAAACCGCAGATAGAATATGGCGCAGTACTGTACCAGATCCTAATAGATTCACCTCTCTCAAGAAACTCCTGTAAACGCTTCAGTTCATTACCGTAAGCATCTCCCAGCTTTTGGCACTCCTCGTTCATCTCCCTGTTTCTGCCCCACTGATTCTGTACATACATGGAGCAGATCAGATCTTTTCGATACTGGCTGTCCACACCTTCTTTTATATCTCCGACATCCAGCATGAAGCCAAGGCAGATAACTCTGTCTGAATCCTCCGGATTTTGTGCACTTTTCGCGCTTTTCATAGAACCCGCTTCGCCCTCACCAAATAGAACTTCTATCAAAAATCCCACCTTCTTTCTGCAAGATCCGACTGCCTCTATTGTACCAAAAACATATATGAAAAGCCATATTCTTCTTAATATATCTGACGGAGCTCTTTGGCCGTCATTCAGTAATTCTCATATAACATGAAAATATCTCAGAGCCTTTCCAATCCCATCATCATCCACGTCACTTGTCACATAATCTGCAATTTCCTTAACGCAGTCCACGCCATTTCCCATGGCGACTCCAACTTCTGCGGCTTTAAGCATATCGATATCATTTTCGGCGTCCCCAAACGACATGATCTCATTTTGATCGATCCCGTATAAATTGCAGAAATATTTTATTCCTTCTACTTTCCCGCCCTGCTCAGAGATAATATCGACTCCGTTATCACACCATCTGGCGAATCTGCATCCATCAGGGATATATTTCTCAAATTTCGTTTCCTCCTGCCGTGTCAGAAAAGCAATTGCCTGATAAATCTTGCCGTTTTTATATGTACTGATCTCCGGCACAGGGGTTGATATACTGCGCTGGGCCTTACGCACAGTATCATCCACATAATTAATATAGATTCTGTCTGTCTCAACCAGCGCCAGCGGATATCGTTTTTCACAAAAGAGTGCTGTTAAATTATCTGTCACACTCTCGTTGAAAGGTGTTCCGTATATAACATCTCCCGAATTATCCAGACATAATTGTCCGTTTAAGGTAACATACCCGTCGAATCTTATATCATGAACAGGAAGCCTGGACAGTTCAGTAGAATGTCTTCCTGTCGCCATAAAGATCCTGATTCCTTTATCCTGCAATTTTCTGAGGACCTGCACTGTATCCTGCGGAATGCACTTAGTACTATGAGAGAGCAGAGTGCCGTCTAAATCAAAAAATACTGCTTTTATCATATCGTTCCCCCTAAACTTTAACATATCTCTGATTCCTGCTATTTGGTTTATCAGGTATTGTCATACTGATAAGATTCATATCTATTGCCGGACGCAAGTAATTTCTGCGGAATCCCGCTCTGGATTTCAGCCCCAGTTTTTCCATGAGTACTTTACTTGTATAAGGTATATCGTATTCCATGACCTCCAGCAGTTTCTTAATAGTTTCCGAAAAGCATTCATTATCCTCACTGATCTGAATAGAAATATCATCCAAAATCTTATCTATCTGGCTTTCAATCGGGATATATTTAAATACCGGTTTCCATTTAGAAAGAATAGCAGTATGCCATAGTCTTGCCATTCTGCCGTTACCATCAGAGAATGGATGGATAAAAACGAATTTATAATAGAATACACTGCTGAGAATAAGAGGATGCATGCTGTTATTTGCTTCTTTCATCCACTCAAACAGCGATCGCATTAACTGTGGAACTAATCGTGCAGGAGGCGCCATAAAAATTCCTGATACTATACGGATCTATTTCAGAGATTTTTTCATATGCAGCATAGGTATTTTTAACTTCCTAGATTTCTTTCTGCTCATCCAGTACGGTCTTCCCATTGATAACATCCCTAACCTCCTCTAAAGAGAGTGAATTGGCTTCAATCTTCAAAGACGAGTAAAATCTCATTTGTAATAGTAAAAGGCGGTTTATAATCATCCATAGCAGCGCCTCCATATACTTGCGTATTATCTTACGCATTATCTTCCTCTATTATACGACATGATGTGGTAAACTCAATCCTTGTATGCCATTCATCATCTTCTAGTACAGTGAAAAATAAATGAATAGCTGTATCACGCTGAATGATTTCTTCATATGCAAGGCGGAGGAATGAGGCGTAGCGGTGGCTACGTCGATTGACGACAACATCGCAGATGAAAAATCAGGCGAGTGATATGGCTGGTTATTTATTATTCACTGTACTAGCACGGTGTACTGGTATAAACAAGCTCCACTATTCCGTTATACTGCATCGTATCTTTCAGCCAGAGCCGCAGTTCCGTTTCCCTGTTTCCAAACAGCGGGATTCCGCCTCCCAGTATTGTTGGTATAACCGAAATCCGGTATTCATCGATCAGATTTTCCTTAATCAGCGGCTGAATGATGCTGCCTCCCCCACAGATCCAGATATTTTTACCCGGCGTTTCTTTCAGGCGCTCAGCCAGCTTACAGGGTTCTTACCTGACAAATCTGATCTTCTCTGTTGATTTTTCATTTCTATGAGTGACGATGTAGCTTGTCAGATTTTCGTAAGGCCATTTCTCCGGCGAAAGCTCTCTGCTGACCTGAGCATAAGTATTCCATCCCATCACAACAGCATCGATATCTTTTATGAACTCTGAATAGGTATCCTCATTCTCTGCCTCTTCGTCCTGCCCTGCCAGCCAGTTCACGCTTCCGTTTTTATCAGCAATATAGCCGTCAAGACTTACAGCAATGTATAAAATAATCTTTCTCATGTTTTATTTTTGTCCTTTATGAATGTACATTCTTGTCATACCGCCCTCATCTTCTTCTACCATACACAAGTATTCCCATCCATATCTTTTCTCTTATGGAAATCATTTTGGATTACTCCGGCTCCGCCTATGATCCTGTTATCTTCCATCACCAGATACCATTGCGGGACCGGAGCAGCGCTTTCCAATGATTCTTCCATGCTTTTTCTGTATTCCTCTGCCGGAACCCGCCATTTATCATGAAACCAGACTGCGGCATTTTCTATAAGTTCCGGTTTATTTGTTATAGTTATGATCTTATAATTATCCATTTCTATGTTTCCGGTCCTTTTCCGTTTACTGCCAATACTTCCTCTTCCAGATCCAGTCTCATATAGATTGAGGCATCCATAGGACTGTTATTATAGCAGTCAATCTCATAGAATCCCCATTTTTTATACATATGAACTGCACTCTTGAGAAACGGCAGTGTATCCAAAAGCATATGTTTATATCCTGTTTTCTTTGCATCATCAATGATCTTTCGGATAAGAAGCTCTCCGATTTTTCTTCCCCTGAATTCCGGGCGCACATACAGACGCTTCATTTCACAGTTGTCTTTATCAATTTTCTTCAAGCCGATACACCCTGCCGCTTTGCCGTCACACCACGCCAGATAGAGACGTCCTTCAGGCATCCCATATTTAATTTCCAGATGCTCAAGCTCTTCATCATAATTCTGTATTTGCAAATACTTTTTAAATGCAGGATCACCGCTTATCAGCATATCCGTATATTCTGAAAACAGTTCCTTTATTTCCTCCCTGAATTCATAAGCCGGCGTAATTTTAATATCCATCTTCTATTTCCTCATCCAATCCAGTGTTTTAGGGCAGCTCCATTTTCTTTTAATCTTGAATCTTCTCTGTGAATATGCTATATTCTTAATAGAAAAGGAGCAACCGCCCACAAGGGGTTGACCTATAATAAAGAGATAAGACATAGAAATGCCACCCTAAACCGGTCAAAGTTATGAGGGTGGTTTTCTATTCCAAAAGCACTACTTCATAAACGTAAATACGAATGTCAGCAATGCCAGTATGAACATTCCAAAAGCCATAAGATCTTTAAAGTCAAATGGTTTCTTGTCCATCAGCACCACCCCCATTCTATGTAAGAATAGAGGTCAGCCACCCTGCAACACGATTGCTCCGTATCTCATTCTATCATGATAGATTCTGCCTTTTCAATCCTCTTTTTAATTACGAATAACACTGCCTTTTCCTACGGTATTTTCCAAATCACAGCAGTGCCAGTCCGCACTCTAACGCCAGCGCCATGTATTTCTCTGCACTTTCCAGGCCATACTGCATCAGATCTCCTCAAATTCTTTCAGATATACCCCTGCCATATTTTCCTGGTATCCGGCTTTCCTATTTGTTTTCACTGCCTCCGCCGTTTCTTTCAGTTTACCGTCTGTAATATTCTCCAGCATTTTTATCCGCCGCTCTGACACTTCTTCGCCTGACATGCACTTTTGATAATCCTCTGCGGACATATGCCAGTAATGAAATTCGCCCGGATAATACCGTTTCAGTCTCTGCGCGATCAAAATGCCTTCCGGATCGATATCTCCGGCGTACCAGACTTCTGTGCCTGACTTTGCCAGAAGTTCCAGGATCAGAAGCGAGCTGAGCCGGGGCTGTCCGTTCATGCACATCAGAGCGCAGTCCTGTCTCCATTTATCGCAGAGTATTGCATAAACGGACGGATTTTCCACTATATAAAGCCGTCTGCCCGGACAAAACGCAGACTGCCACCCGGCGATCACCGAAAGAGGAATCTGAACTGGCTGCTTCTCTCTGAAAAATCCCTCCATCCCTTCATGAAGCCGCCCGTCTCTTCCCACGGCACGGATCCCCGCCGCCAGCGCATAGTTTGACACATCATCCCGGAGGATGCCTGCCTTAAGAAAAAGCCGCTGTTTCTTAAGAGATGGAAATCCTTTATTCCTTTCGTCAGTGAATACCTCTCCTTTTCTGCACTGCTTTATATACCATTTTATCAGCAGTTCCAGATATTTGCCGTCTTTCGTCCCGTCGTCAAAAGCATGGGGGTTCCCTGTGATCTCCGCCGCAAAGACGGCAAGATAGACCGGCTCTTTGGCTTTTTGCTCAGATGGCAGGCTGTTCAGGATCCGCGTGCCCAGTTTGAGCAGCTTCTCTGCCTCTTTTGCGTCTTTCCCGCTCTCCCGATACCTCTTTTTCAGATATGCAGGGAACATACTGCCTGACAGATCTTCCCCTCCTGCTTCATCTGCATCCCGGCTTTTCAGCTCCTCTATCCACTGTAACGACAGCCCGACTGCTTCTTCTCTGACTTTTCCGAGCAGCGCAGCCCATTGTTCTTCTTCTCTTTGTTTTTGCTCTTTCTTTCCCTCCAGCGGCTCCTGAAAATAAAGCTCCAGCGCCTCTTTGCCGCTGATCCCGGCGAACCGGCTTTCGGACAGCGCCCTCTCGAATCGCTCCGCTGACACAGACGCCGACTTTTTCCCGTGATAATTTCTCAGAAGAAACCCTTCCAGATCCTCCCGTTCCGATTCGCTTAAGTTCCTGACTGTCACCGTCCCCGCGAATCTGCCGTAAGAGAGATATTTCTCCCGGAATCCTCTTAAAAGTTTTCCAAGGACCGGCCGCTCCCGGAAATATCTCAGACACTCGCCGAGGAGTTTCTTACTGGTGACTGCCGGATACTTGTCCGCCTCGTCTGCACATATCTTATCCATTATCCTCTCCTATTCCGACATTCCTGACGGTCCGGTCTGCGCTGCCTGCTCTTCCATCTCGCTTTCATCCTCAAGCATTACTCTGGCATGACCGTTCCACAGGTATGGCATCACAGTTACAAATTTCGCGTTTTCCGGGCGCAGGAGCTGATAGATCGCCAGAGCGTCCAGCGTGTCGCAGTCACCCCAGAGCACCTGTGAATTAATAATAAAGTCAAACTGAAATTCCGTCATCAGACGGAACATATCACGGATATTCCGGTTATCCACGCCCGCGAACGCCTCGTCCAGGGAGATCAGACGCGGCGCGTCCGCGCGCCCGCCCTGATACTTGGCGACTACCGCCGAAAAGAGCGGCACATACATTGCCATCGCTTTCTCGCCGCCGCTGAATGTTCCGAACACGCTGTTCGTCAGTTCTTTTACCCGTTCGCCGCCTTTCTGGAAAAAGAGCTGGAATTCAAACCATTTCCGGTAATCCAGTGTTTCTTTCATCACCTGATAGAAAGAGATCATACCGCCGCTGTCTTTTGCGTGCCGTCTTGCCTCTTCTACCTTGGAACGGAAATGAGCCGAGAGCTTCGCAGCCTCCTCTTCCCGCATCAGGCGGTAATCTTTCTTCAGAAGTTCCACCAGTTCTTTTGTGTCAAGCTGATCTTCCGTCTCTGCCGTCCGGCTGCGCCACCGCAATTTCAGTTTCAGCCCGCTGGACGTATTCATAGCGCCCATCAGTGAATTCATCTTTTCCACCCACGCATTGGAACTGTTGATCTTGCCCCTGATCTTCCGGCTCACCGTATTTGCAAGAATATCTTCAAAAAGCTCCCTGTCTCCGTCCTTGATCAGATCCTTTAGCTCCGCTATTTCCTCCTCCAGATGAGTGAGCAGACTGCCAAACGGAATCCGTACTCCCTGATATCGCGCCGCGATATCCAGACGTTTCGCCGGCGGATCGCCGCGCTGCGCCTGGCGGTCCAGCTCTTCAAAGAGTTCTGTCTGCATGATCTGATAATCGGTCAGAAATCCCCGGTTCTCAAAATAGACCTGATTCAGCCTGCTGATGATCTGTTCTTTCTCCATATCCCTGCACTCCGGTGCGAGGAAATCTCTCACTTTACCGGCTGCTTCTTCCAGAGCAGTATTATCCCGATCTGCTGCGTCCTTTATCGGGCTTTCGGTGAAGTGTACGTAGTCCAGCTCCATTTCTGCCGCAAAGCATTTCCCAAGGTATTCCGCTTTACTCCGAAGCTCGCTGATCCGCTCTTCATTCTGCGCGGCCTGCTCCCGCAGGGTGCGGATGCGTTCCTCGTTCTGTGTCTTTTCCGCCACGCACTTCTGCAGACGCCCGGGATAGTTTTTCAGCCAGTCCATGCACTCGTCAAGCTGCTTACGGATCTGTTCGTAATCCGTAAGCTCAAGCTGCTGAATGATAGAGTTGTATTCTTCCCGTTCCTTATTGAGCTCCCGGGCCGCATTTCCCGCCTCATAGCGGATCTGATCCATCTCCTGGTCCAGAAGTTCCTGCCGTTCTTTCAGTTCTTCCAGATGAGCATGGACCTGGAGAAACAGCTCGTGTCCGGATCTGAGCTGATAGAAATGCTGCCGGTAGTCTGCCGCCGCCTCGTCCGCCCTCCGAAACGTTTCATAGCTGCAGTTCAGATAGAGCTTCTGCGCGATCTCCGCCGCCTGACGCTTCAACTCTTTTAATACGGCGCTGACTTTCAATAATTCCTCCTCCAGTCTTGCTCCCTCCTGCCGCATCTGCTCCACGATCCGTCTGGCATCAGAAAGCATGCGAAACGCCTCCCTGATGTCCGTATCGCCGGGAAGCTTCTCATATTCCTGCTGAAGCCTCACAAGGCGCTGTTTAAGAACTTCCGTTTCTCTTTCCAGTATTTCCTGCTGCCGCTCATTCTCCGCAAGCATATCCCGGCACACTGCGATCTTCGCCTGACGGGAACGCTCTCTTGCCTGAACACCGATAAATCCGGCCTCATGTTCTCCTGTCACGGTTCCTCTGATCACGCCGATCTGGTAGGAGCCGTCCGGATACACTGCTGTCACAGACGGTCCGGTCTCATCCGGGAAGTCCCCGCCTGCTCCCTCCACTTTCGCGCCGGATTCTTCTCCCGCATCAAATGTCCCGGCCAGAAATATGTTTCCCAGGATTCCCGTGATCCTCTGATTAAAGAAGATGTCATTCACGGAATCATTCAGATCCAGCACATCCAGAAGACTCTTTTCTGCATGATGAGGCTGTACAAACAGATACCGGTCCGCGCATCCCGGATCTGCCGCGAGCACCTGTTCCCGGTACTGTTCTTCAATTACCAGAGCGTCCAGGATCCCCATCTCAAGAAGCGCCTCCTCCAGACGCCCGCACGCTTCGGGATCCTGCACAAGCTCCTTGCCGAACTCCACCACCTTGTAAAACTCCTGATAAGGAATCCCTTTTTCCTGCAGTCTCTCCCTGTTCTTTCTCACAGCTTCACTGCGGGGCGGCTCCGGCTCGCGGCTGCTCTCCCACTGTGCAAGTTCCTCTTCGATCTCGCGGTGCGCTTCTTCCAGGTTTCTTTTTTCCTCCTGTTTTCTGCCAAGTTCCCCGTTGATACCGCCCTTTCTATCGATCCACAGATCCGCTGCCGTCTGTCTCACTTTTGCAAAATCCGAGTCTTCCCCATATTCATCTGCGAACCGGGCCATCTCCCGCATCTGCTCCTTAGAAAACTTTAATTCCTCATTCTGTTCGTTCCAACTGTAGAGCGCCTCTTTCCACTCATTTTCCACCTGGACAAGCATGGCCTCCAACTCGCTCTCTTTACGCATGGCCATGTCCGTCTCTCTCTGCTGGCGTTCTCTGTTTTTAAGCAGTTCGTCTGCTTCTTTGCGGCGGATTTCCGCATCACGCAAAAGCTCTGTTCCCCGGCTGATCTCAGATTTTACTTTTATAAACTGAGCCTCATGGGTATCCCAGGAAAACGGTCTGTGGAAATTTTCTTTCAGTTCCTCCCGGAAAAACGCGTGCTCATCAAAAGACATCTCTTCTGCTTCCGCCCGCATTTCCTCCAGGATAACGTCCAGTTCACATTCTTTTTCATATACCCGGTCTTTCTCCCGTTTCCGTCTGTCCTCCAGTTCCACATACTGTTCCTGCTTTGCGTCAAGCTGACGCTTTTTCTCGGACAGAAGCGTCTCTCTTGCCCGGATCCGGGAAGCCAGATCCATCTCACGGCTTTTCAGGCCGACCGCGTCGCTCCTGCTTAAGGAATCCCGCTCTTTCTCCATGGTATCTCTGCGCGCATCCAGGTCCGCGATCTCATCCTCCAGTTGTCGGACACGCTTTTCACAGCGTTCGTTTTCTTCGGTCCGTGCCCTCTCTTCCTTCTCCAGAGCCAGAAGCCTCTTACGGTTCTCGCAGCAGCGGTCCGCTTTCTCAAAAAGCGTGAGACGGTTATAGCGGTCCAGCACACGCTGGATCTTCTCTGCCGCTTGGTATCCGGCTTCTCTTGCTTTCAGGTTCATGTTCATGGTATCCATATTTTCAATTGCTTCGGACATGGGCCGCAGATCCTCATCGGACAGGGGCTGGAGCGAATCGCTTAAAATATCGTTGACGACCGACGGCTTGAAGTCTTTCGACAGCTTGGGCGTGCGAAGCTGGATCAGAAGATCGATCATCTCTTTATATTCTTCCACTGTCTCAAAGCCAAAGATCTGCCGGTTGACATATTCCATATAATCGGCCTGGCGGTCAAAAATCTGCCCGCCTCCGGCAATCCTGTTCTCCAGTTCCTTCTTCGAGAGCGTTACTTTCTCTCCTATTTCTTTGTACAGGAAGAAATCCCTTCCGACTCTTCTGCCGTCTGTCAGACTGAAATACCATTTATCCAGTGGTTTTCCCTTTCGGGCGCGGATTCCCATCCCGACCGTCAGCCATGTGCCGCTTTCCTGCCGTTTAAATTCCAGATACAGATATCCGGTCCTCTCATCTCTGTCGTCGTCTTCCTCCAGAAGATAGCTGCTCATCTTACGATCCCTGGAGCCAAACGGATCCAGACGCTCCGGGCTCATATTCCCGTCCAGCAAAAGAGGGATGACGCTCTGCATAGTGACAGATTTCCCCGACCCATTGGAGCCTCTTAATAGCATACGCCCCTTTACAAACGGAAATTCCTGTTCGTCATAATACCAGAAATTGATCAGTCCGATCCTGCTTGTCTGCCATCTGCTGTTCATTGCCTTGCTTCTCCTTTTTCCTGTTCACTCTGCTGTATCCTGTCCATAAAATCCCGGGGATAACAGCCGGACATCTTCCCTGCCGACGGGCAGATGACAACCGTATGCTCCCGGTCATTTCGCCGGATCAGCGTCCACCGCTCCATCTCTTCTTCTGTCTCCCGGATAAATTCTCCCTCCGGCATCTCCCGGTATCCCTTGATAAATCCGAATCCATATGTATCTTTTACCTGTCGCAGCATCTGCTCGAATTCAACGATCTGCACCGAAATCGTATCGTCTTTCTGCAGCTCCCATTCGCCTTTTTCCACTTTCTTCCTGATCTCTGTGC
>CALWAR010000118.1 GCA_944375765.1 uncultured Mediterraneibacter sp.
TTTTAGGTGGGTGGTTGATGGTTTCTGAGCAATTCTATTGTACCACAAACCTTGAGGAGATATTTTAATTTTTAACAAAAAGAATCCCGTATTTATGCGGGTTCTGGCGTTTCGCAAACGCCTATTACCGTTATGTGGGAAAGGAGGCTGCAAGGGAGATCACAGAGCAGGGGATCACTCTCGAAGAGTATCTCAGTTCGTGAGAGATGAGAGGATACAGTGTCTGCCGCATGGCAGAAATACACAGACAAGGGAATTATAAGCAGTACATAAGGAGGAAGACCATGGAAGATTTAACATTTGGCGAACAGGTCAAGATCATTCTCGGAAGAAAAGGGATGACGATCAAACATCTGGCTGAGATGATCGAGACCAGGACAGGAAAAAAGATGTCAAGACAGAATCTTACCCAGCGGCTCTCCCGGGATAATTTCCAGGAGCAGGACATGAGGATGATCGCTGATATACTTGACTGTCCGTTCCGTCTGAGTATCATGGCGGAGACATCTTCACAGGCGCAGAGCGCAGAGGATACGGCGCCGGGGCATACAGGAGAAGCATTGCAAACAGAGCCGGGAGACGCCGCTGAAAAAAGAACAGAACCTGGAAAAGTCACAGAGGAGAGAACAGAATCAGAGAAAGCCGCAGAGGAAAAACCAGAACCGGAGAAAGCCGCAGAGGAGAGAACAGAACCGGAGAAAGCTGCAGAGGAGAGGGCACAACCGGGGAAAGATGCGGAGGAAAGGGCTGAGACGGAAGAAGCTGCGGCAGAGAAGATCACGCAGCAGGAGAGGCGGACGGATATAAGACCGGATGATATCCGAATGGAGGAAAGAGATATGACGATTGGTGAACTCTACGATATCCACAGAGAACTGACTGAACTGGAAGAGAATGCAAAGGCTGGAGAATCTGTGGAAGAGATCAAAAAAGAACTGGAAGCAGGGGAGAGCCGCCGGGATCAAAAAGAGAGATTTGAACCGGTGATCCCCAGCAATGACATAGAAGAGGACAGAGAAGCCGGAGAGGTGAATCCGTATACGGGAAGAGAGTATCAGTCCAACAGCGTCCGTATGCATCCGTCACGGATCGGATATGTTCAGGTGTACGACCGCACGATCCATAAATGGACCGATATGACGGAGTGGGCGTTCCTCGGACTTCAGGAGCGGAAGAAAGCGCTGCTTGGAAGCGCGTACGAGCCGCCCATCTATCTCGACTGACAGCATATAGAGCATATGCATACCGGAGCAGAGAAAGGAGCGGGACAGATGGAATGGAGAACGCTGTTGTCTCCAGGACGGGAACGGGAGAGTCAGGGGCGAACGAGATCCGCTGACTTAAGAAGCGAGTTCGAGAAAGATTACCACAGGATCATCGGCAGCGCGTCGTTTCGGCGTCTGCAGGATAAGACGCAGGTATTTCCGCTCGACAAGAGTGATTTTATAAGAACCAGACTGACACATTCTCTGGAAGTCTCTTCCCTGGGGAAATCCCTCGGACAGAACATCGGAGAGAACATCCTGGAATATCGCAGAAATTCTGGATTTACTCCGCAGATGAAAGAGGATATCTCACACATCCTCGAGTGCGCCGGGCTGATACATGATATCGGGAATCCGCCTTTTGGGCATTTCGGGGAGATCGCAATCCGGGAGTGGTTCGCGCGGAATCTCCCCGAAATGACTTTTTGCGGAAACAGAGTCGAGGACATGCTCACTGATCAGATGAAGCTGGATTTTCTTCATTTTGAAGGAAATGCCCAGGCGCTCCGCCTCGTGACAAAACTCCACTATCTGGTGGATGAGCATGGCATGAACCTGACGTTTGCTCTGCTTAATACAATTATCAAATATCCGGTCTCATCCACAGGCATCCGGAGCGGCAGCGGGAATATCAAAGAGAAGAAGATGGGATATTATCTGGCCGACGAGGAGATCTTCCGCAAGGTAACTCAGGCGACAGGAGCAGGCGGAAACAGGCATCCCCTCACATATATCCTGGAGGCGGCGGATGATCTTGCCTATAAGACTGCTGATATCGAGGATGCATTTGTAAAGGGGTTCATCACATATCAAACGCTGGAAAAAGAGCTGGCGCCGCTTGAAAAGAGCGCAGGGCAGTCTTCTTTCAGGCCGCTGTCCAAGCTGCATCAGCTCTATGAGCGCGGTGTGAACAGGGGTGTCGGCAACCCAGAGTCCTACGCGGTGAAGAACTGGATCGTCAGCGCGCAGGGGTTTCTGATAAGCTGTGCTACGTTTGGGTTTACGGCTAATTATGACAGTATCATGGCAGGGGATCACAGGAAAGATCTGTTTGCCGGGACGTTCGGCGAGAAACTGATGGATCTGCTGGGGGATATGGCATACCGCTATGTGTTCTCATCTATGGAGATCTATAAGATGGAAGTGGCGGAGTCTGCCATCCTGGACGCGCTTATGGATCGTCTTGTCCGGGCGGTGCTGTATTACGACACGGACGTCGAGCAGGATACGATCGACAGGCGGGTTGTGTCATTTATATCAGATAACTATAAGAATGCTTATAAGCGGCAGTCCGCCGGCAGGAGTGAAGCGGAGAAACTGTATCTCCGCCTGCTCCTTGTAACAGACTATGTATGCGGCATGACAGATAGCTTTGCGAAACGTCTCTATCAGGAGATGAACGGTCTTATATGAAGTTTCTGCCCTGCTGCGTCCGGAGGTTGTCAGCAGAACCACATGGCCCTACGCACCGGCACCAGTGCCCGAAATCCGAACTGTCATTACGCTCATTCTCACTCAGGTCCGCGGCGGCTGCATAGGATCGGGTGAACCTCGGGAAACCAAACAGGTCGGCCGCCCGCGCTTCGTGCGGATCATAGATTCCGGGGACGCCCAGCCATAACCTCTCATTTTCCTCGATCAGGAGCAGATGTCCATAATTGCGGCATCCGTGGAGCAGAAAGCTGTTGTTGGCCAGATGCCAGAACTTGCGCGGGAGTATCGAGAGATCGGAGCGCTGAATCTTCTTCACCCGGGGAAGTTCTGAAGACTCTGCGGATTCCAGAGAGAGTTCCGCAGTTTTTTTGTCCGCTTCCGGCCGTGTGATCTCTGAATCCTGCGTATCCGTATCCGACCGTGTATCCGGTGCATCCAGCATATCCGCATCCGGCTGCGTATCCGGTGCATCCTGCGTATCCGGCTGTGTATCCTGCATATCCGCATCCGGCTGCGTTTCTGTTGCATCCTGAGTATCTGCAACCGGCTGTGTTTCTGGTGCATCCAGCATATCCGTATCCGGCTGCGTTTTTGTTGCATCCTGCATATCTGCATCCGTCTGCGAGTCCGCAGTCTCCGGCATTCGGAGCATATCAGCGTTTACTTCAAAGAAAAATGCAGACGCCATCCAGAACAGACGGAGCCATTCTTTCGGAGGACGGATCAGAAATCCGTCGATCTGAGAGAGTGGACGGCTCTCGGGAAAATGCGTTTCAGATACGGAAAGACGTACGGATATCGTTCTGCCGGTGCAGTTGAGATCCGCCACTGCTGTTCCGGTGAGATATCCCTGATCGTGATAGAATGCGACCAATTCAAGCGGGGAAGTGTTCCCTGCGGGAATCCCTTTCGCATGTATCTGTAATATGCATGACTGATAGTGGCGGGTGACTTTGATAAAGCCTACGTTGCGCCGCCGTTTTGAGTTGTCGTATTCATATAGATAATAAGTACCCGGATTCATTGATTAGTTTACCTCTGGTCTTGTCTCTTTTCATTCCAGTTTATTCCGCGAGCAAGGAAAAAAGAACAGGACGGAAAAAGAACTGATCGGAAAGGAAGATCATGGCCACGGAAAAAACGGATATGAGTATGGAGCAGAGAGAGCTCGATGAAAAATATATGAAAGAGGCTATACGCCAGGCAAAAAAAGCGTACAGACTGGACGAGACACCCATTGGCTGCGTGATCGTCCACGAGGGGAAGATCATAGGCAGAGGCTATAACCGGAGAAATACAGATAAAAGTCCTCTGGCTCATGCAGAGATCGCCGCTGTCAAAAAAGCGAGCAGAAAACTGGGCGACTGGAGGCTTGAGGATTGTACGCTCTATGTGACGCTGGAACCGTGTCAGATGTGCGCCGGCGTTATCATACAGTCGCGGATTCCCCGGGTAGTGGTCGGATGTATGAACCCGAAAGCCGGATGTGCCGGGTCGGTTCTGAACCTGCTGGATGTGAAAGCGTTCAACCACCAGGCAGAGCTCACGACAGGAGTGCTCGAGGAGGAGTGCAGCATGATGATGAAGCAGTTCTTTCGGGAACTAAGGGAGAAAAAGAAAAAATGATAATCCCATTTCTAAAACCCGTCCTGCGCGCAGGAAAGTCCGGGCGGATACCGTCGCAGCTTCCTGATAAGCAGTTATAAATTCCTCACTGCACACTTTAAATTATTTTTCAAAAATTCCCCATAGAGAAATAACAATACCCAAAATAGTAATGATTATAAAGAAAACAAGTACAGGAAGTAAGTTATATCGTGACAAATTAAAAATTACCGAATAAGTATCATCGTTTATCCAGTCTTTAATCATACTAAAGCCTAATAAAAGTGCTGTGGCAATTATGCCGGCTAAAGAAAGGGACGCACCCCAAATTACTTTTTTCATGTTTTTCCTCCTGATTTTATTTTTTTGAGTATGCGGAGTTCACACAATATTTAACAACTGTAATATATGAGGGCATACCCAGCAGAACGTTAATAGAATGCCATATTGATATATGGAAAATAATTAACAGTTTCTTAAGATTATTTAAAGATACTTCGCGGCATCAGGATATATCAAGGGTCATTCGCTCATAGTAAAATGGCTATTTTACAGCGTTAAAAAAGAGAGACCGCTTCGTTTATGTAGCATCTTCTAGCACAGGAAGCATATTCTTTTATCTGTAGGCAGGTATTTCATAGCTATGGCAGCACTCGTTGATATTCAATAATAATGCCGCTTCTAAAATAAAGCAGATCAATCCACTCTGCGTTCTCTGACGAAAACAATTTTTTGGTTCTCTATCTGATATTTTTTATCACATACCATTTCTATGTCATCTTTATTATGGCTTGTAAGGAGAATTGTTTTTCCTGCGTTTTTCATTTCTTTTAAAAGCCCTATCATCCGTTCATGCGATTGTTGATCTAACGCATTAAATGGCTCGTCAAGCAGCAAAATATCAGGATCCTCCATCAAAGCCTGGGCAATTCCAAGTTTTTGTTTCATGCCGAGAGAATAATTTTTTACTAAAGTTTTATCATGTGGATCCAGACCAACTTTACTCATGGCCTGACGTATCTCTTTATCGCCTATTATCCCCTGTATTTCGGCAAGGAATTTAAGATTCCGGTATCCGGTATAAAAATCTATAAATCCTGGTCCGTCAATAAAAATGCCTATGCGGTCTGGAAAATCGTGCTTTTTGCCTAAAAGCTCACCATTAATATATATTTCTCCTTCGTCTGGCCTGCAGATTCCGCAGATTAGTTTAAAAAGAACAGATTTTCCGGTTCCATTCTGCCCGATGATTCCCGCAGTTTCTCCTTTTTCTATAATCAGATTAGCTTTTGATAAAATTTTGTTTTGACCAAATGATTTACTAACGTTTCTTACTTTTATTATCTCCATAACAACCTCAATCAAATAATTTTTCTAGTCCTTTTTGTTTCATATATATGCATCCTGTCACATATGCCAGGAACAGAATCCCTCCGACGACTAATGCATCTTCTGTTAAATTTGCGCTCAGTCTGTACCGTTGTATTGAGGAAATCCCTATAGGATACCACCACGGCAATGCTATTATATTAAAAATATTCAGCGTCAACAAAGAAATAAATGCTGCCATAATATTTTTCCGAAGTGAAAATGTGCATACCAAAACCATCTGCCAGACCATAATCTCCAAATATCTTAACAGCGCTGAAATAAATATTTCTAAAGCAGGATATTCTATATCGGCGCCTATTATATGATACAATTCCCGGATCACTGAACCGTCTCCGTTTAATCCTATCAGTTTTGGAAAAAGACCGTTTAAAATAACATAAAGCCCCAGATACATCAATATAACAACGGATACAGCTATTTGAAACTGCCAAAACCAGTTTCTGAGTTTTTTCATACGTATGATTATATAGCTGCTTTTGCTTTGCCGTTCTTCTGACAGGAAAATTGCTATATAATAAACAGGAATTCCATTTACAATCAATGTGCCGATAAACTCCGAAACCGAAAATCCTCCATTTCCATATCCCCAAAATCCGTATATAATCGAGTCATAAGGCATGTTAATACTGGTTGACAAACATTTTAAACAACAAAGTACTGTCAAAATGACAGCAGTAATTACTATCCTTTTAAGCGAAATAATCTGAAAAAGAAACCAGTGTATATATAAAGTTTTTCTCTTTTTCATGCCTCACGTATCCCCCATCTTTTCCCGATCGCGAAGAGAACAAATGCGATCGCTGTGATTTCAATTAAAAAAATCAGCATTGGACAAGCTTTTTCAATTCCATGGTGAAAGCTAATGTAATTATTTACTAAGACTTCCCATACCTGAAATGGGCTTCGCTCCTTGAAAATTCAATATTTCAGCTGACAAAATAGTGATTTATGCCCCTATAGCCTCAGGATGGAGTGCGTTACGCAGATATTTCG
>CALWAR010000119.1 GCA_944375765.1 uncultured Mediterraneibacter sp.
GACACAGGCATGGGCCGGATCGGCTTCCCGGTAAATGAGGAGAGCGCCGATATCATCGGGCGCATCAGCAGCCTGCCGAAGATCAGGATTGAAGGGATGTTCACGCATTTTGCCAAAGCAGACGAGAGCGACAAGTCATACACACTCATGCAGCATGGGCTGTTCGTAAAGATGAAAAAAATGACAGAAGAACGGGGAATAGAGATCCGGTATTTCGGCTGCAATAACAGCGCCGGGATCATAGATCTCCCGGATATGAAACACGACCTTGTCAGAGCAGGGATATCGATCTACGGCATGTATCCGTCAGACGAGGTGGATAAGGAGGCGGTGATCCTTAAGCCTGCCCTTACACTGACCAGCCATGTGACATATGTAAAAGAAGTGGAACCGGGCGCTTCCATCAGCTATGGCGGTACCTTTGTGGCAAAGAAGAAGATGCGCGTGGCGACGATACCGGTCGGATACGGAGACGGTTATCCACGCTCTCTGTCGAATAAGGGATATGTACTCATACGGGGGAGGCGTGCGAAGATCCTCGGGAGGGTATGCATGGATCAGTTCATGGTCGATGTGACAGATATCCCTGGGGTTAGATTCATGGATCCTGTCACCCTGGTCGGCAGGGACGGAGGCGAGCAGATCACAGTGGAAGAACTTTCAGAACTAAGCGGCAGATTCCACTATGAATTTGTCTGCTGTCTCGGGAAGAGAGTGCCCCGCGTCTATAAGAAGAGCGGAGGACAAAAGCAGGAATAGAAGATCATGTGAATACATCCGATGAACAGGGGAATACTGAAGTATGCACCAAATGCATCAAGTAAGTAAATCGGAGTGTGACAGATCAATGATCAGACGAGGAGATATATTCTATGCCGACTTAAGTCCTGTAGTAGGATCGGAGCAGGGCGGTATCCGTCCTGTTCTCGTGATTCAGAACAATGTCGGGAACAAACACAGCCCCACAGTCATCTGTGCGGCGATCACTTCAAAGATGAATAAGGCGAAGCTGCCGACACATATCGAGATCAGTACAAGGGACTACAAGATTGTTAAGAATTCTGTGATCTTGCTGGAACAGATACGGACGATCGACAAGCAGAGACTCAAAGAGTATGTATGCCATATAGACGGAATGATGATGCGCAGGGTGGATCAGGCGATAAAGATCAGTCTGGAACTGACTACATAGCCGGATCCTCACAGACTTCTTTACAGAATGTTAAAAGGATGCTAAAATTGAAAAGCATAATATGCGCACAGATGCCGGGATACAATATACAAAGAAAAGAGGAGAATCCATAGATGTCAGGACATTCAAAATTTGCCAATATCAAGCACAAGAAAGAAAAGAATGATGCGGCCAAAGGAAAGATATTTACAAAGATCGGGCGTGAACTCGCCGTTGCCGTGAAAGAGGGCGGCGGCGCGGATCCCGCGAACAACAGCAGACTCAGGGATGTGATCGCAAAGGCGAAATCCAACAACATGCCCAACGACACGATCGAGAGGAACATCAAAAAAGCTGCGGGGGAAGGAGCGGCCGATAATTACGAGCACATTACATATGAGGGATACGGCCCGAACGGAACGGCTATCATCGTCAGGACGCTGACAGACAATAAGAACCGTACCGCGTCAAACGTGCGTAATGCCTTTACAAAAGGAAACGGAAATGTAGGGACTCCCGGATGTGTTTCCTTTATGTTTGACGAGAAAGGACAGATATTTGTCGCCAAAGAGGACTGTTCCATGGATGCAGATGAACTGATGATGCTCGCCCTGGACGCAGGCGCCGAGGACTTTGCTGAAGATGAGGAAAGCTATGAGATCCTCACAGATCCCGGTTCTTTCAGCGACGTACGCTTAAAGCTCGAGGAAGAGGGGATCGAGATGGCACAGGCGGAGGTCACGATGATCCCGCAGACTTATGTCGAACTGACAGATGAGGAAGATATCAGGAATATCCAGAAGACACTTGATCTTCTGGAAGAAGATGACGACGTCCAGGACGTATATCACAACTGGAACGAATAGAGGGATATATCATGGAAACGGAAAAGCTTTTGCAGGAGCTGAGAGATCTCTTTCAGACGATGATGACATGTGAGTTCCACAAATCGTCTTACGACAAACATATGGATATGTTCAGGGAGAGATATGAGGGGATACTGGCTGAGACCGCCCGCGCCTGCGACGGATCAGAGGAAGATATGGAACGCATCGCCGGGTGTATCCCGGCCTATGTGTCGGAGGAACTGGGGAAGATAAGCCCGAAACGTAAACGGGATATCCGGGCGCTTGATTACAAGATGAATATGGTTTCTTTTTATATGCCTTTCATAGGAGAGATTCCGTCGCTGCAGAAGAATACGCTGACAGAGCGCATGGTGGAGATCTGGAACAGGCAGATGCCGGAGTATAAGATCGGACATTCCACGTACGAGAGCATAAAAGGAAGAAAAAAAAAGGGGATATTCTGTTACATCACTACAGCGGTATGCAGGAGTATGGACAAGGCTGACAACTGCTATGAACTGACGACGCTGAGAGAGTACAGAGACGGATATCTGCTCCGCAGCGAGGGCGGACAGGAGATCATAGAGGAATATTATGATATAGCGCCGACGATCGTAAAGCGCATTGACAGGACTGATCATGCGGACGATATCTACCGCGGCATCTGGGAAGACTATCTTGGCCCGTGCATCAGGCTGATCGAGGAGAACCGGCCGGAAGAATGCCGGGATCTCTATATCGGAATGGTGAGACGGCTGGAGAAAGAATACTTTTATCCGTAATATACAGGACAGAAGATGAAGGAGGATGGACAGATGAGCGATTACAGGATTGAAACAAAATGTATACAGTCAGGTTATGAGCCGGGAAACGGCGAGGCAAGGATACTGCCTGTATATCAGAGCACCACGTTCAGATATACGAGCAGTGAACAGATGGGGAGACTGTTTGACCTGGAAGAATCCGGGTACTTCTATACCCGTCTTCAGAATCCGACAAACGACGCTGTGGCGGCCAAGATCTGCGATCTGGAAGGCGGCGCGGCAGCGATGCTTACCTCGTCCGGCCAGGCGGCGAATTTCTACGCGGTCATGAATATCGCACAGGCAGGAGACCACATCGTGTGCGCATCGGCTCTCTACGGCGGTACATACAATCTGTATGCTCATACGATCCGCAAGATGGGGGTTGAGGCGACTTTTGTTGATCCGGACTGCACAGAAGAGGAATTAAATGCGGCGTTCCGGGATAATACGAAAGCAGTGTTTGGAGAGTCCATCGCGAATCCGGCTCTGGTCGTGCTTGATTTTGAGAAATTTGCGAAAGCAGCTCATGAGCACGGCGTGCCGTTCATTGTCGATAATACATTTGCGACGCCGATTAACTGCCGTCCGTTCGAGTGGGGCGCTGATATCGTGACACACTCTACCACGAAATATATGGACGGACATGCGGCATGCGTAGGCGGAGCGATCGTGGACAGCGGAAGATTTGACTGGGATGCGCATGCGGAGAAGTTCCCGGGACTGACAACGCCTGATGAGACATATCACGGCATAGTATACACGGAAAAATTCGGTAAAGGAGCATATATTACGAAAGCAACGGCGCAGCTCATGCGCGATCTCGGCTCGATACAGGCGCCCCAGAATGCATTTCTTCTGAATATCGGTCTGGAGACGCTCCATCTGAGGATGGCGCGCCACTGTGAGAACGCTCTTAAAGTGGCTGAGTATCTGAACGGCCACGATAAGGTCGCGTGGGTGAGATATCCGTCTCTTGCGGGAGATAAATACTATGATCTGGCAAAGAAATATATGCCGGACGGAACATGCGGAGTGCTGACTTTCGGTCTCAAAGGCGGAAGAGACGCGGCTGTTAAGATGATGGATAAACTCAGGATGGCAGCGATCGTAACCCATGTGGCGGACGCGAGAAGCTGTGTCCTCCATCCGGCGAGCCATACGCACCGCCAGATGAACGAGCAGGAGCTTATCGAGGCAGGGGTACAGCCGGATCTGATCCGCTTTAGCGTGGGGATAGAGAACGTTGAAGATATTATAGCGGATGTAGAGCAGGCTCTGGGCTGAAATATAAAATGGTATGGATGTATACAATCTGCATCCATGCCATTTTTAGTATAAAAATATGCGACATTCTCAATACTATTCTAAGAACGGCAGAATAATGCTGCCGCTAAATGACAGAACAGTAATGAGGAGGTCTGATTGACAATGTCCAGCCAACAGAATAAGACAGAGAAGCAGAAAGAGAGAAATGAGGAGAATACAGAGATCCGGGAGATGGGGACGCTCGAACTGGAGAGCGGCCGTTCCAGGGGCGGTATACAGCTCCTCACGATCGTAGGGGAGATCGAGGGTCATGATACAGTCTCCGGCAATACAAAAGCCACTAAATATGAGCATCTCCTTCCCCGGCTCGCCCAGGCAGAAGACGACGAGGAGACACGGGGCATACTCATCCTGCTCAATACACTGGGAGGAGATGTGGAGGCCGGTCTTGCCATCGCGGAGATGATCGCATCTCTGAGCAAACCGACCGTATCCCTCGTGCTTGGAGGCAGCCACTCCATCGGCGGGCCGCTGGCGGTCTCGGCCGACTACTCGTTCATCGTGCCTACGGGGACAATGATCGTTCATCCGGTGAGGTCCACAGGGATGTTCATAGGGGTGATCCAGAGCTACCGCAACATGGAAAAGACACAGGACCGTATCGCGCGCTTTATCGCCTCCCATTCGCGCATCACACAGGAGAGGCTTCTGGAACTGATGCTCGACTCCACCCAACTTGTAAAGGATGTAGGAACGATGCTGGAGGGAGAAGAAGCGGTGAGAGAAGGCCTGATCGACGAGGTCGGAGGGATCAGCCAGGCATTTGCCAAGCTCCATGAACTGATGGAGGAGAGAAAAAAATAATGACATGATTTTCAAAAGATGATATACTAATCTATAGTATGTTTATTTTTCAAGGGGGAATCATATGGCTGCCAGATCGACAAAAAGCCGTAAAAACTCAAAGAGCAGGCCAAAAAAGGGACAACAGAAACAGAATACCGAATTAAAAGGGGAGATCATCATACTGGCGGCGCTGGCCGTGTGCATCCTGCTCGTACTGAGCAACTTCGGGATCGGCGGGATCGCAGGGAAAGCGGTGGCGTCTGTATCTTTCGGATTATTCGGATTTATGGCATATGTGCTTCCCTTTGTTCTGTTCGCGCTTGTCGCTTTTCTTATTTCAAACAAAGGCAACGCACATGCCTATATAAAGATTGCTGCGGCGGCAGTGCTTTTCCTGCTGCTGACCGCGATCTTGGAACTGATTTTCAATTCCTACACGCCCGGTGCATCGCTGCTTTCTTATTATCAGGCGGCGAGCGAACACAAAAACGCCGGCGGACTTACAGGAGGCGGCATCATCAGCCTGCTCTGCCCGCTGATCGGCGTGATCGGAACATATGTTGTGCTGGTGATCCTTGCGATCATCTGCGTGATCCTGATCACTGAGAGGGCGCTACTCTCGCCGCTCGGCAGGAAGAGCCGCGAGGCGTATGAGGATGCCAGGAAGCACCGGCAGGAAACTGCCGCGATCCGTGCGCAGAAAAAGGAAGAAGAAACACAGAGGAACTCCCGCAAAGTTTCCGGCGTCTCTTTCGCGACGACTGTCGGACCGGAGAAAGAAAGCGGGAAGAAAAAGAAACGGAAGTCTCCGGACGTCTATGAACTGATACCTGAGGAAGAAAAGAAAGATGCGCCCATTCAGACACCGGACATGACGACGTCCGCTCAGCCGGCAGAGAGCGGATTCGTGATAAGCCGGGCGGCTGATACTCCGGGCACGCCCGGAACAGAGGATAACACGCCCGGAATGCAGGACGATATGAAGCAGAGGGAAGAGACGGAAGCGGCTTTGCCTGCGGATGTTCAGACGCCGAAGAAGAAGCGCAGCAAGGCTCAGGAGGCTGCAGAGGTTTCGGCAGAAACGGCGAGCGTGGCAGCGGCTGTCGAAAAAGAACAGGAAAAAGAAGAGGCCGTCTACCATACTCCGCCTGTGGATCTGCTCAGGCGCGGGAAAAAGAGCGGAGGCGATTCTGATGCGCATCTGAGAGCAACTGCGCTCAAACTGGAGCAGACGCTCCAGAACTTCGGGGTCGGCGTGCATGTGACGAACGCGAGCTGCGGTCCGTCTGTAACCCGTTATGAGCTGCAGCCCGATCAGGGAGTGAAAGTAAGCAGGATCGTGGGACTTGCAGACGATATCAAGCTGAACCTGGCTGTGGCGGATCTGAGGATAGAGGCGCCGATCCCGGGCAAAGCGGCAGTCGGGATCGAAGTGCCGAATAAGGAAAATACGGCGGTCATGCTCCGCGATCTTCTGGAGTCTTCTGAATTCAGGTCCAGCGCGTCTCCGATCACATTTGCCGTAGGAAAAGATATAGCGGGAAAAGTAGTAGTGGCCGATATCGCTAAGATGCCCCATCTTCTCGTGGCAGGGGCGACAGGATCGGGAAAGTCTGTGTGCATCAATACGCTGATCATGAGTATTATCTACAAAGCGGATCCCGAGGATGTGAAACTGATCCTCGTCGATCCGAAAGTCGTAGAACTCAGCGTGTACAACGGTATCCCGCATATGATGATCCCGGTCGTGACAGATCCGAAGAAAGCGGCCGGCGCGCTGAACTGGGCGGTGGCAGAGATGGAGAAGCGGTATAAGCTTTTTGCAGCATACAACGTGCGCGACCTGAAAGGCTTCAACGCAAAAGCAGAAAAAGGTGAGACCGGTGAAGAGAAGAAGATGCCGCAGATCGTGATCATCATTGACGAGCTTGCAGACCTCATGATGGTGGCTCCGGGAGAAGTGGAGGGCGCGATCTGCCGCCTGGCACAGCTTGCCCGGGCGGCCGGGCTGCATCTCGTACTGGCTACGCAGAGACCTTCGGTCAATGTCATCACCGGACTCATTAAGGCGAACATGCCTTCCCGCATCGCATTTTCCGTATCCTCAGGCGTTGACTCAAGAACGATCATCGACATGAACGGAGCAGAGAAGCTGCTCGGCAAGGGCGACATGCTTTTCTATCCGTCGGGATATCCGAAACCGGTGCGCGTCCAGGGTTCCTTTGTATCGGATAAAGAGGTTCAGGATGTCGTTGACTTCCTGATCCAAAACAACGGGAGCACGGCGTACAGCGATGAACTGGAGGAAGAGATGACAACGAGCGCTCCCTCTGCGCCGGGAACTCCGGCTGCTGAACCAGGAGACGGCAGAGATACATATTTTGCCGAGGCGGGAAATCTCATTATCGACAAAGAGAAAGCGTCCATCGGTATGCTCCAGAGGATGTTCAAGATCGGCTTTAACCGTGCCGCACGTATCATGGATCAGCTCGCAGAAGCAGGCGTGGTCGGCCCGGAAGAGGGAACAAAGCCGAGGAAAGTCCTGATGACAAAGGAAGAGTTTGAAGAGTATATAAACAGTGAACAATAGCAGACAGGTCAGCAACAAAACGGCGGATAAAATGACGGAGGAGGAGACAGGATGAAGACAGATATCGAGATCGCGCAGGAAGCAGAATTAAAGAACATAGGAGAAATCGCACAGGGCCTGGGCATCGGAGAGGATGAGCTTGAGTACTACGGGAAATATAAGGCAAAGCTCTCTGACGGGCTGTGGGAGAGGATCAGTAAGAACGATGACGGAAAGCTCGTCCTTGTGACCGCGATCAATCCGACTCCTGCCGGAGAGGGAAAGACGACTACAACAGTCGGGCTGGGAGAGGCAATGGCCAGACTCGGGAAAAAGGCTCTCATTGCCTTAAGAGAGCCCTCGCTTGGACCGTGCTTCGGCGTCAAGGGCGGCGCCGCAGGCGGCGGATATGCCCAGGTCGTGCCGATGGAAGATTTAAACCTCCATTTTACAGGGGATTTTCACGCGATCACTTCAGCCAATAATCTCCTTGCTGCGATGCTGGACAATCATATCCAGCAGGGCAATGAACTCGGGATCGATCCGAGACAGGTCGTATGGAAACGCTGTCTTGATATGAATGACCGCGTACTGCGCAACATCGTTGTGGGCCTTGGAAACAAGACGGACGGTATGGTGCGGGAAGACCACTTTGTCATCACAGTCGCATCCGAGATCATGGCGATCCTCTGTCTGGCAGACGACCTGGCCGATCTGAAACGGCGTCTCGGACGGATCATCGTGGCGTATGACTTTGACGGAAATCCTGTCACAGCAGATGATCTGAAAGCGACAGGAGCCATGACGGCGCTTTTAAAAGACGCCGTAAAGCCCAACATCATACAGACACTGGAGCACACCCCGGCTCTTGTGCACGGAGGACCGTTTGCGAACATTGCTCACGGCTGCAACAGTGTGAGAGCTACAAAGATGGCTCTCAAACTCAGCGATATCACGATTACAGAAGCCGGATTCGGAGCGGATCTCGGGGCAGAAAAGTTCTTTGACATCAAATGCCGCATGGCTGGCCTTAAGCCGGATGCAGTCGTACTGGTTGCAACTGTCCGCGCTTTAAAGTATAATGGTGGAGCTGCCATAGCAGATCTTGGAAAAGAAAATCCTGACGCTCTGGAAAAAGGGATTGTAAATCTTGAGAAACATATAGAAAACATACAGAAGTACGGAGTGCCTGTGGTCGTGACACTGAATGCTTTCGCAACAGACACTGAGGCTGAGAATGAATTTATCCGCAGCTTCTGCGAAGAGCGAGGGTGCGAGTTCGCTCTCTCTGAAGTGTGGGAGAAAGGCGGAGAGGGCGGAACGGCCCTTGCGGAGAAAGTCCTGGATACGCTGGAGAAGAAAGAAAGTGACTTCCATCCGCTCTACAGCGACGATCTCTCTATCCGTGAGAAGATAGAGAAAGTGGCAAAAGAAATATACGGAGCGGACAAAGTCGTGTATGAGCCCGCTGCGCAAAGACAGATCGACAAGATCGAGTCCATGGGATTTCGTTCATTTCCGGTCTGCATGGCGAAAAATCAGTACTCCCTGTCAGACGACGCAACGAAGCTGGGAAGACCTTCCGGGTTTGACATCCACATCCGGGAAGTATATGTAAGCGCCGGAGCGGGCTTTGTGGTGGCCCTTACGGGAGCGATCATGACAATGCCGGGCCTCCCGAAAACGCCCGCAGCCAACGGGATCGATGTAACGGAAAACGGAAAGATCACAGGACTGTTTTAATCAAAGGAGTAATCATGTCACAGTTAATCGATGGAAAGATGATCTCACAGCAGATCAAAGATGAATTGAGAGAAGAAGCAGCGAGACTGAAAGCCCGGGGCAGGAACGCCTGCCTCGCGGTAGTCCAGGTCGGCGAAGATCCGGCTTCTACAGTTTATGTGCGCAATAAGAAAAAAGCATGCGCGTATATCGGTATTGATTCAAAGTCATATGAGCTGCCGGAGGAGACGACAGAGGAGGAACTCGTGGCTCTTGTAAAAGAACTGAATGCAGATGCACAGGTGAACGGCATCCTTGTACAGCTCCCGCTGCCGGCACATATCGATGAAGACAGGATCATACGTACGATCTCGCCGGAAAAGGATGTGGACGGGTTCCATCCGGTCAGCGTCGGACGGCTCTGGATCGGAGAGAAAGGCTTTCTCTCCTGTACCCCGGCGGGGATCATACAGCTCCTGAAGCGTTCCGGCATAGAGATCGAGGGAAAGGAATGTGTGATTGTCGGCAGGAGCAATATCGTCGGAAAGCCGATGGCAGCGCTCCTGCTGAGAGAAAACGGTACTGTGACAGTAACGCACTCCAGGACAAAGGATCTGAAAAATGTGACGGGAAGGGCGGATATCCTCATCGTCGCAATCGGCAGAAAAAAATATATCACTTCAGAATATGTAAAAGAAGGAGCGGTCGTCATCGATGTGGGGATGCACAGGGGCGAAGACGGACGCCTGTGCGGCGACGTGGACTTCGCCGATGTGGAGCCGCATACGTCAGCGATCACCCCGGTTCCCGGCGGTGTGGGCCCTATGACGATCGCCATGCTGATGGATAACTGTGTGGAGACAATACGCGGTCAGGAGGAAAGACCATGAGATGTACCCATTGCGGAGCGATCATCAGGGACGGTCAGGTCGTATGCCCCAAATGCGGTGCGGAAGTACAGATCGTTCCTGATTACAATCCTCTGGAAGATGTTCTTGCAAGAGAAGTAAAGGGTTCTGTAGAGGGAGCTACGCGGCAGATACGAACAGGCGATATAAGAAAGTACAGAAGAGACGACAGGACGAAGAACGTCAACGCTACCCGTGTCTTAGGCCAGGAGGAGATGAGAAACCTCCGGGACAGGCGGCGCCTGGACGACGCCCGTTCGTCGGGCGAGCCGCGGCGCAGCACGGAAGGCACCAGGCGGCAGCCTACGGGAGAACTGAGACGACTGCGTCAGCAGAAGCGTCTGGAAGCCGCAAAGAAAAAGAGAAGGAATCTGCTGATCACACTATTCTGTATCCTTGCTCTTATCGTTACAGGAATATACCTTGTTTATCAGAATTCCTACACTTCTATGATCAATAAGGGATACCGTTCCATACAGAGCGGAGACTATGGAGCGGCGGAAGAATATTTCAGCCGGGCAGTCAGGAAAGACGAATCCAGACCGGAGGCGTACACCGGGCGTGCTCAGATATATATCGCTCAGGATGATCTCGAGGGAGCGGAGGATGTTTTTCTGTCTGCGATCGAGACACAGCCGACGAATGTACAACTTTATCAGGCTGCGATCGATTTCTATATGGATACAGAGCAGACGGGCAAAGTGTCCGCACTCCTCGAAAACTGTGAGGACGAGAATGTCCTGGGCGCGGTATCCGAATACGTCTCGTCATCTCCGGTCTTTACGCCGAAAGCGGGCACGTACAGTGAGGTGCAGGAGATCACGATTACTTCGGATACAGAAGGAGACATCTACTATACGACAGATGGAAGCGATCCTACAGCAAAGACAGGGACGAGATATACGGATCCTGTCCTGCTGCAGACGGAGGGGAAGACAGAGATCCGTGCGATCACTGTTAATGAGAACGATATTCCCAGCGTAGTCTCATCAAGCGTATATACGATCGAATTCCCGATAGAAGACGCCCCTGCAGTCACACCGTCTACCGGACAGTATACGGAACCGGCACAGATCACGATCACAGTTCCGGAAGGATACACGGCGTACTATACGACAGACGGCTCGACGCCGGATCCGGAATCATCGTCCACACGCAAGTATACCCGTCCGGTGAATATGCCTGAAAATGCGCAGACGATCTTTAACGCGATCCTTGTGAATGACCAGAACGGCAAGGCGACCGAAGTGACCACGAGAAATTATATCACAACATCAAATTGACAGTTGGGAAACAGCTTTTCGTATCATCCAGGAATGATATGACAAAAACGGGGCGGCCAAAAAACAGCCGGTCCGTTTTTCTGTAAACAGAAATTGTTGCGGTATAAACCGAAAGCATGTTATAATTACTTGCCTTTACGCGATTTATGGCGTATTATAGTGAAAGAGTGATTTTTTCAAGGAGGATGACCATGTATCAGATAATGAAAGCTGAGAAGCTGGCCGACAAGATCTTTCTGATGGATGTGCATGCGCCCCGAGTTGCACAGCATTGCGAGCCTGGTCAGTTTGTGATCGTAAAAATGGACGAAAAAGGCGAGCGTATCCCGCTTACGATCTGCGATTATGACAGAGAAGCAGGAACAGTCACGATCGTCGTACAGGAAGTGGGAGCTTCCACGACAAAGATGGGACACTTAAAAGAGGGCGATTATTTCCGCGATTTCACAGGTCCTCTGGGATGTCCGTCAGAATTTGTTAATGAGGAGATCGAGTCGCTGAAAGGGAAGAAGATGCTCTTTGTAGCAGGCGGCGTCGGAGCAGCTCCGGTATACCCGCAGGTGAAGTGGCTCCATGAGCGCGGGATCGAAGCAGATGTGATCGTAGGTTCCAAGACAAAGGACATGCTGATCCTTGAGGATGAGATGAAATCTGTCGCAGGAAACTATTATCCCTGTACAGACGACGGTACATACGGACATGCCGGCATGGTGACGACGATGGTGGAAGAGCTGGTAAACAACGGAAATAAATATGACGTCTGTATCGCCATCGGCCCGATGATCATGATGAAGTTCGTCTGTCTCCTGACAAAGAAGCTGGAGATCCCGACGATCGTCAGCATGAACCCGATCATGGTGGACGGAACGGGGATGTGCGGAGCCTGCCGTCTCCAGGTAGGCGACGAGATCAAATTCGCCTGCGTGGACGGACCGGAGTTCGACGGACATCTGGTAGATTTTGATCAGGCGATGAAGAGAAGTCAGACATACAAGACAGAAGAAGGCCGTGCGATGCTAAAGCTCCAGGAGGGAGACACGCATCACGGCGGCTGCGGACATTGCGGAGGTGACGAATAATGGCTGATATGTTAAAGAAAGTACCTGTCAGAGAGCAGGATGCAAAGGTGCGCGCAACAAATTTCGACGAAGTGTGCCTTGGCTACAATATGGAAGAAGCCATGGACGAGGCGACGAGATGCCTGAACTGTAAAAATGCGAAATGCATCGACGGATGTCCTGTGGCTATCGATATCCCTGCATTTATCCGTGAAGTAAAAGAGGGGAACATCGAAGAGGCATATAAAGTGATCGGCAGATCCAGCGCTCTGCCGGCCATCTGCGGGCGTGTCTGCCCTCAGGAGTCACAGTGCGAGGGGAAATGCATCCGGGGCATCAAGGGAGAGCCTGTCTCCATCGGAAAGCTGGAGAGGTTCGTAGCGGACTATGCCCTTGAAAATGATATCAAACCGGTCGGTGCTGAGACAAAGAACGGGCATAAGGTAGCTGTGATCGGCTCCGGTCCGGCCGGACTTACATGTGCCGGCGATCTTGCCAAAAAAGGCTATGACGTGACAGTATTCGAGGCGCTTCATGAGCCTGGCGGCGTGCTTGTATACGGTATCCCCGAGTTCCGTCTTCCGAAAGAGAAAGTCGTGGCAAAAGAGCTTGAGAAGGTAAAAGAGCTGGGTGTAAAATTTGAGACGAACGTTGTCATCGGAAGATCTACGACTATCGATCAGCTCATGGAGGACGAGGGATTCGAGGCTGTATTTATCGGTTCCGGAGCGGGACTTCCGATGTTCATGGGAATCCCGGGAGAGAACTCCAACGGCGTTTTCTCGGCAAATGAGTATCTGACAAGAAGCAATCTGATGAAAGCATTCGACGATTCCTACGACACACCGATCATCGCAGGAAAGAAAGTCGCGGTTGTCGGCGGCGGCAACGTTGCGATGGACGCGGCAAGAACGGCTCTCAGACTCGGCGCTGACGTACATATCATATACAGAAGAAGCGAGGCAGAGCTTCCGGCCAGAGTAGAAGAGGTTCATCACGCGAAAGAAGAGGGTGTGGTATTTAACCTGCTGACGAACCCGAAGAAGATCAACGTGGACGAGAACGGAAATATTTCCAGCGTTACAGTGATCAGGATGGAACTCGGCGAGCCCGATGCATCCGGAAGAAGACGTCCGGTGGAGGTGCCGGGATCTGAGTATGATATCCAGGTGGATACAGTGATCATGGCTCTTGGAACTTCTCCGAACCCGCTCATTTCTTCCACGACAAAAGGTCTGGAGACGAACCGCAGAAAATGTATCGTTGCCGATGAAGATAGCGGACAGACTTCAAAAGAGGGCGTATTCGCCGGCGGCGACGCCGTGACAGGAGCGGCAACGGTCATCCTTGCCATGGGCGCAGGGAAAGTGGGCGCGAAAGGAATCGACGAGTACCTGACGGGCAAAGAAACTAGAGGCTCAGGCTTACAATGAACAGAACAATTCCCAGAGTCGGCGCGGCAATTGTCACCATCACGGTTTTTCTTTTTGCTGTATGTATGATAATTGATTTTCCATTCGGCTCATACCTCGTGTGTATGTTTTTGCCTTTGGGATACATTATGATGGCCGTGGGATTTCAGTATGAAAGCTGCGAGGAACGGCGGGTCCCTGCCAATATCGGTGTCGCTGTTGCTGTTGTCTATGCGGTATTGATTCTTTTAGTATATTTCGCACAGACAACCAGCGTCCGATTGGAGGATTTGAATGAGCAGGCTATCCGAATATTGGATTATTCACGCGGCGGTCTGCTGTTCAATTATGATTTGCTTGGTTATGGAATGATGGCTCTCTCCACA
>CALWAR010000120.1 GCA_944375765.1 uncultured Mediterraneibacter sp.
CGTTGCCTTCTCTGCGCATTGACGCATTCTCTCTGGACGTCATGAGCAAGGTCCAGGATGTGAGGAAGAGCAGCCTGACATTTGCTCCCGAAGCAGGATCCCAGCGTATGCGCAACGTTATCAACAAAGGGCTGACAGAGGAAGATATCATGACCGGCGCCGGACAGGCATTTGAGGGCGGATGGACAAAAGTGAAGCTCTATTTCATGCTGGGACTTCCGACCGAGACAGAAGAAGATATGAAAGAGATTGCCAGACTCTCTGACCGCGTGGCGCGCAGATATTACGAGATCCCGAAAGAGCAGCGGCACGGAAAATGTCAGATCACGGCCAGTTCTTCTTTCTTCGTTCCAAAACCTTTTACACCATTCCAGTGGGCGTCCATGTATACCGCAGAAGAGTATGCCCGCAGAGCGCACATAGTAAACGACGAATTCCGCGAACAGCTTAACCGTAAGAGTCTGAAATACAACTGGCACGACGCGCAGGTTACTGTTCTTGAGGGCGTCATGGCGAGAGGCGACCGCAGGATCGCACCTGTGATAGAAGAGGCCTACCGTCTGGGCTGTCTCTTCGACTCATGGACGGAGACGTTTTGCAACGACCTCTGGATGCAGGCATTTGAGAACACAAATGTGGATATCTCTTTCTATAATCAGCGACCGCGTGGAAAAGATGAGATTTTCCCCTGGGATTTCATCGATATCGGTGTCAGCCGTTCGTTCCTTTACCGGGAATGGGAGAGGGCAATGAGTGAAACAGTGACTCCAAACTGCCGTGACAAGTGTTCCGGCTGCGGAGCCGCATGCTTTGGAGGAGGCGTCTGTTATGAAAGCGAGAATTAAGTTTAGAAAATATGGCGCTTTGAAGTTCATCGGGCACCTGGACGTGATGCGTTATTTTCAGAAAGTCATGCGCAGGGCGGACATCCCGATCGCGTTTACCGGAGGGTTCAGTCCGCATATGATCATGTCTTTTGCCAGTCCTCTGGGGATCGGCCTTGAGAGCGACGGAGAATATCTGGATATCGAGCTCACCGAGCCGATCGCAGGCAGAGAAGCTGTGCGCAGGATGAATGCCGTAAGCGCCGACGGCATAGAAGTGCTGAGTTTCCGACAGATCGCAGAAGAAAAGAAAATGACCGGCATGACAATCCTTGCCGCCGCAGACTATCTGATCTCTACCCGACAAAGCATGAAATCAGATTGTATACACGTACACAATCTTCTCCCAGGCGATTGGAAAGAGCGATTTAGCGCTTTTATGGACCAGGATGAGATCCGTGTCGTAAAGCAGACGAAGAGAAGTGAAAGAGAAGTGAATCTGCGCCCTCTGATCTTTCAGTGGAGCTTTCGCGGTGATTCGATTTTTGTCCGGTCGGCCGCCGGAAGCGCTGAGAACTTAAAGCCGGACCTGATCGTGGATGCTTTTCTGAAATATATGGGGGATTCTATATCCTGTACAGAACTGCCGGATGCCGGACTTTTTATTTACCGCAGGCTTGAGATGTATGCAGATACCGGAAAAGACGGAAAGAGAAATCTTGTCACACTGGAATCTCTCGGAGGTGAAATCCATTGAAACGAAAAGTCCTGATAGAAAAAAGAGACGGTAAGATAAGGACGTATTTCATCGAAGATGATGATATCGTTGAGATCCACAGTACGCCGGTGTCCGGCGGGGAAGCAGACATGCACCGGCTGGGCGATATCTATATCGGGAAAGTATGCAATATCGTCCCTAATATAGGCGCGGCGTTCATTGAGATTGGCAAAGGCGTTAACTGCTACTATGATATGAAAGACGCGGCCAGCGCTATATTTACACGTAAGTCTGGAAAAAAGGCGCTGTGCATCGGTGATGAGCTGGTCGTTCAGATCAGCCGCGAAGCAGTCAAAACGAAATCCCCTACTGTGACAAGTAATCTCAGTTTTACCGGAAGATATGCAGTGCTGACTCACGGGAACACGCGGATCGGCGTTTCCTCCAAGATTCCAAAGCCTCTGAGAGAAACATATAAAAAAGAACTGAGCGGGCTGCAGAATGATGATTTCGGCATCATTATCCGTACAAACGCAAAAGACGCCCCGCTTGAGGATGCGGCGGATGAGATCATTGCCCTGCGGGAAGAATATTACAGCCTGATCCGCGCGGCTCAGACAAGAATATGTTTTTCCTGTCTGAAATCAGCGCCGCCGTCATACATAGCAGACCTGAAAAATGTATATATGGACGGTATGGAGGCTGTCATCGTCGGAGACAAAGACTTGTATACACGTATACATTTATATTTTCAGTCAGAACTTCCGGAAAAACTCGGACTTCTGAAACTGTATGACGATCCGTCTTTTCCTCTCGATAAACTTTACGGTACACAGACTATACTTGACAGGGCGCTTATGGAACGGGCCTGGCTGAAAACCGGCGGATATCTTATCATCCAGCCCACGGAAGCACTGACCGTAATCGATGTCAACTCCGGGAAAAACACATCGAAAAGGGGCAGCGAGGAAGGCGCCCTGAAAGTAAATCTCGAGGCGGCAAGAGAAGCTGCCCGTCAGATCCGTCTGCGCAATCTGTCCGGTATTATCCTGGTGGATTTTATCAATCAGAAAAAGGATGAGAACACGCAGAAGCTGCTGAACGAATTCAAATTCTTTCTGGCACAGGATCCGGTCCGGACTACACTCGTGGATGTAACGGCGCTCGGTCTGGTAGAAGTCACAAGAAAAAAGATCCGCCGCCCACTGTATGAGGAAGAGCAGCAGTAAAAGAATCCGCTGCTGTTCCGACATCCACGCCTGTATTTTTTCGCATTTTCCCGTTTACAACCCGGGGATACGGCGTTATAATATTGAATCGAGAGCGTCCGTATGGAGAACGGCAGAGATGATATACGACTTTGCATGTGATGCGGGACGGACTGTTTCGTTAATGGCAGATATTATAATGAAGAGACACATTTGGAGGAAGTGAAAGAAATGAAGAAAGTGGTTAAGTTCGGCGGAAGTTCTCTGGCTAACGCTGACCAGTTCAAGAAAGTCGGCGCGATCATCAGCGAGGATGAGTCCAGAAGATATGTAGTGCCGTCAGCTCCCGGAAAGCGTTTTTCAAGCGATACGAAAGTAACGGATATGCTTTACGCCTGTTATGAGTCCGCTGTCTCCGGTGATGATTTTACAGAACTGCTCAGTCAGATCAAAGAGCGGTATCAGGAGATCACAGACGGGCTGGGGCTTACATTTTCACTGGACGATGACTTTGAGAAGATCAGAGAGGATTTCAGCGATAAGGCCGGGCAGGACTATGCGGCGTCAAGAGGAGAGTTCCTGAACGGAAAGATCATGGCTGCCTACCTGGATTATGATTTTATCGATGCGGCGGAAGTCATACGTTTTGACGATGACGGATCATTCAATGCTGACATCACAAATGAGCTTCTCGCCAGAAAGCTCGATGCCAGACGCACGGCTGTGATCCCCGGCTTTTACGGAGCAAAAGAGAGCGGCGAAGTTGTGACGTTCTCCCGGGGCGGATCCGATATCACAGGCTCGCTTGTAGCGCTTGCTGTCGGCGCGGATCTCTACGAGAACTGGACAGATGTATCCGGGTTCCTGATCGCGGATCCCAGAATCGTCCGAAACCCGAAATCCATCGAGACAATCACTTACAAGGAGCTGCGCGAGCTGTCTTACATGGGCGCAAGCGTCCTCCATGAAGATGCGATCTTTCCGGTCAGGAAAGCAGGCATCCCGATCAATATCAGAAATACAAATGCTCCCGCAGATAAAGGGACTCTTATCGTAGAGAGCACATGCCGTCAGCCAAAATACACGATAACAGGAATTGCCGGAACAGACGGGTTTGTAGCGGTCACGGTAGAAAAGGCAATGATGAACTCCGAAGTAGGCTTCTGCCGGAAAGTACTCCAGGTATTCGAGGACAACGGCATATCCATCGAGCATATGCCTTCCGGAATTGACACAATGTCCATTTTTGTCAGTAAAGACACCTTTGAGGACAAGGAACAGAAAATCCTTTCCGATATCTACAAGACCGTAAATCCTGATCACATAGAGCTCGAATCCGATCTTGCGCTGATCGCGATCGTAGGGCGCGGAATGAAGTCGACAAGAGGAACAGCAGGCAGGATCTTCTCTGCGCTGGCGCACGCACATATCAATGTCAAAATGATCGATCAGGGTTCCAGCGAGCTGAATATCATCGTCGGCGTCCGCCACGAAGACTTCAAAGATGCGATACGCGCGTTGTATGAGATTTTTGTCCTTACCCAGATCTAGGAAAGGCGGGAGACTTTTAAAATGAATATCCTGTTCTTTTTAAGGCCGAAAAGTGAAGTTGCGTATGTACATGACTACGGCACTCTGAGCCAGGTGCTCGAGACGATGGAATATCACAAATACGCCTCTATTCCCATGTTAAATAAAGCGGGAGAGTATGTCGGGACGATCACAGAGGGCGACCTTCTCTGGGGGATCAAGCGATATACGAACCTGAACCTGAAAGAGGCCGAAAACATATTTATCCGGGATTTTCCGCGAAAAGCGGATTACGCGCCGGTTTCCATAAACTCTGATATGGAAGATCTCATAAGGAAATCCATGGATCAGAATTTCGTTCCGGTAGTGGACGACCAGAAGAAATTCATCGGGATTGTGACACGCAGGAGCATTATTGAATATTGCTATGAAAAGCTGAAAAATCTTCCCGAAAAGTGTTGACTGTTTAAAAAGCAGTATGCTATACTGTACCAGTATGCCGCACAGCGAGGTTTTGTAAGCCCTGCAGTTTCTGCAGGCACCAAAGCTGGCGAGTAATGTTTATAGGAGGTGCCATATGTACGCGATCATAGCAACAGGTGGTAAACAGTACAAGGTAGCTGAAGGCGATATCATTAAAGTAGAGAAGCTTGGTGTGGATGCCGGAGAGACTTACACATTCGACCGGGTTCTCGCTGTAAATAACGACAGGCTGGTCGTTGGCAATCCGACTGTTGAAGGCGCAACGGTTACGGCTTCTGTGATCGGCGACGGAAAAGCGAAGAAAGTTGTCGTTTACAAGTACAAGAGAAAGACCGGCTATCATAAGAAAAATGGTCACAGACAGCAGTATACGGCTGTCAGGATCGACAAGATCAACGCTTAGTCATCCATATGATCACGGTGACTATTTATAAGACCGACAGGCATGAATATGCAGGCTTCGATATATCGGGGCATGCAGGTTATTCCGATGCCGGAAGCGACGTTGTATGCGCCGCTGCGTCTGCGATCGTCATAAATACGATCAATTCGATCGGGCAGTTCACGGACGACAGGACAAGCAGCGTATCCGACGAGGAGTCAGGTGCGATCGAATTTCGTTTCAGACAGATTCCCTCGCACGATGCCTCGCTTTTGCTGGATTCCATGGTTCTTGGTCTGGAACAGATAGAAGACAGCAGCGAATATGAACCATACATTGACATTATTTTCAAGGAGGTGTAAGAACCATGATGAAAATGAATCTTCAGTTTTTTGCTCATAAAAAGGGAGTTGGTTCCACAAAGAACGGACGTGACTCAGAGTCTAAGAGACTGGGCGCGAAGAGAGCTGACGGACAGTTTGTAAAAGCCGGCAACATTCTCTACAGACAGCGCGGAACAAAGATCCATCCGGGCGTGAACGTAGGACGCGGCGGAGACGACACTCTGTTCGCACTGGCAGACGGTGTTGTAAGATACGAGAGAAAAGGAAGAGATAAGAAGCAGGTTTCTATCTATCCGGTAGCTGAGTAAAACAGTCAGGCCCCAGACATTTACAGTCTGGGGCCTTTATCGCATTATCAGAGAAAAGGAGACGTTATGTTCGCTGACAGAGCTAAAATATATATCAGATCCGGAAAGGGCGGTGACGGACACTGCAGCTTCCGGAGAGAACTCTACGTGCCAAACGGCGGTCCGGACGGCGGCGACGGCGGCCGGGGCGGCGATCTGATCTTTGAAGTAGACAAAGGGCTTAATACACTGTCTGATTACCGCCACAGGCGCAAATATGCGGCAGGAGACGGCGAGCCCGGCGGAAAGCGCAGGTGTCACGGCAAAGACGGAAAGGATCTTGTATTATATGTACCTGAGGGCACCGTTATCAAAGAAGCCGTCTCGGGAAAAGTGATCGCAGATATGTCGGGAGATAACCGACGGCAGATGGTGTTAAAAGGCGGAAAAGGAGGCCTTGGCAATCAGCACTTTGCAACTGCGACCATGCAGGTGCCGAAATATGCGCAGCCCGGTCAGCCTGCACGCGAGCTCGAGGTCAGCCTTGAACTCAAAGTGATCGCAGACGTCGGCCTGGTCGGTTTCCCGAATGTCGGAAAATCCACCCTCCTTTCCAGAGTGACAAACGCAGAGCCGAAGATCGCCAACTACCACTTCACAACGCTGAGCCCGAATCTTGGTGTTGTTGATCTGGACGGCGCAAAAGGATTCGTCATGGCGGATATCCCCGGACTCATCGAAGGAGCTTCCGAGGGCGTCGGACTGGGACACGAATTCCTGCGTCATATTGAACGCACGAAGCTTATGATCCACGTGGTGGATGTTGCAGGAACAGAAGGCCGCGATCCCATCGACGATATCTATAAGATCAATGCGGAACTTGAGGCGTATAACCCGGAGATCGCGAAACGTCCCCAGGTAATCGCAGCCAACAAAACAGACCTGATCTATGAGACGGATGAAGATTCGGTGGAGCGTCTGAAACAGGAATTTGAACCAAAAGGGATCCGCGTATTCCCGATTTCCGGTGCAACAGGGAAAGGCGTGCCCGAGCTTCTCTATTATGTAAGCTCGCAGCTTGATACCATGGACCGGAACCCGGTTGTATTTGAGCAGGAGTATTTCCCGGAGGACGAGCTGATCTACGAAGAACTTCCCTTTACAGTGGAAGTAGAAGATGGCATATATGTTGTGGAGGGACCGAAGATTGAGAAAATGCTCGGTTATACGAACCTCGATTCAGAAAAAGGCTTCTCATTCTTCCAGAAATTCTTAAAAGAGACCGGAATTCTCGATGAACTGGAGGCGAAAGGCATTCAGGAAGGCGATACTGTCAGGATGTACGGGCTTCAGTTTGATTACTATAAATAAAAAGGAGAGAGCGATGACAACAAAACAGCGCGCTTATTTAAAAAGTCTTGCCATGACAATGGAGCCCGTCTTCCAGATCGGTAAATCCAGTATGACGCCGGGGCTCACAGAAGCGATCTCGGAGGCCCTTGCCGCCCGGGAACTGATCAAGATCAGCGTCCTTAAAAACTGCGCCGATAACCCGCGTGAACTGGCCGGGATCATTGCAGAACGCACCCGCTCAGAGATCGTACAGGTCATAGGCAAGAAGATCGTGCTTTACCGCGAGGGAAAAGACGACAAGAAGAAAATTTTCCTTCCGCATTAGGTACAGGGTGAGTCATATGAAAATCGGAATCATGGGCGGTACGTTTGATCCGATCCACATCGGGCACCTGCTTCTCGGAGAATTTGCATACGAAAACTTCCATCTGGATGAAATATGGTTTCTTCCAAACGGGAATCCGCCTCATAAGGCGACAGATGAAAGCGGAGTATCTCTGGAAGACCGCATTGAGATGGCAAAACTTGCAACGGACGACGTTCCTTATTTCCATCTGAACCTCTATGAGGCGACGGCAAAAAAACATTCATACACCTACAGCACTATGAAAGCATTGTGTGAAATGTATCCGGAGTATGAATTTTTCTTCATACTCGGCGCAGATTCACTGTTTTCCATCGAGGAATGGAAAAACTTCCGGGAGATCTTTCCATCCTGTACGATCCTCGCTGCAATGAGGGATGACAAAGACACAGAGAGCATGCAGGCCCAGATCCGCTATCTGAACGAAACATACGGAGCGGATATCCGGCTTCTTCAGGCTCCGCTCGTGGAGATATCCTCGACAACAATACGCAGGAGAGCAGAGAGAGGCTTAAGCATCCGGTATATGGTGCCGGACGCCGTATCAGAATATATCCGGGGAAACGCTCTCTATAAGACAAGCCCGGAATAAATAAAGGAGGATCTGGCAGTTATGGCAGAAGAACTTCTCAGGATCCGCAAAGATCTGTCCAAAAAGCTGAAGAAAGAACGTCTTGAGCATACGATCGGCGTCATGTACACAGCAGCCTCGCTCGCAATGCGCTACGGCGCAGATATCCAGAAAGCGCTGACGGCAGGACTTCTGCATGACTGCGGTAAATACTGTTCCGCAAAAGAGCAGATCAGACTGTGCAGGAAATATGATATCCGGCTTACAGGATCAGAGCTGGAGATGCCTGCGCTTATCCACGCAAAACTGGGCGCTTATCTTGCCCGTCATGAATACAGGATCAAAGATCAGGAGATCCTTGATGCGATTACCTGGCATACAACAGGAAGACCGGGCATGACGCTGCTCGAGAAGATCATTTATATTGCAGACTATATCGAGCCAAACCGCAGGATCATCCCCGGGCTGGTGGAAATCCGCGGCATTGTATTTCAGGATATCGACAGGGCCGTATATCTCTCTGCGAAAAATACCATCCGGTATCTGAGTGAAAGCGGGAAAGCAGTGGATCCCATGACAGTGAGCACCTGCGACTATTACAGGAAATAAAATAAGCGGACAATACAACCAATTAATCCATAATAACTGCAAAAGGAGGCATAAATGAACCAGTCAAAAGAGATGGTGCGCATCGCATATGACGCGCTCAGCGACAAAAAAGGCGAAGATATCAAGATCATCGATATCACGGGAGTCTCCGTACTCGCTGATTATTTTATTATTGCGAACGGGAACAGCGACAGCCAGGTGAACGCTCTTGTCGACAATGTTGAGGAAGAACTGCACAAAGCCGGTTATCCTCTTAAACAGCGCGAAGGCCGCGGCAATTCAAGCTGGATCCTGCTCGATTTCGGCGATATCATCGTCCACGTATTTGATAAGGAAAACCGCCTGTTCTATGATCTGGAAAGGATCTGGAAAGACGGAAAAGACATTTCGATCGGGGAACTTGCAGAGTAATCTCCTCATTATCCGTCCTGTCACATTAAAAAGCAGCATGCACGGTCAGAAAAACATACCGCATGCTGCTTTTTTAATAGCGGTTAATGCAACCGATCATTTGAACAGTCTGATCACGCCGATCACTTTGCCGAGGATAGAAACATCTTTCACGATGATCGGATCCATAAAATCATTTTCAGGCTGGAGGCGATAGACGCCTTCTTCCTTATAAAAAGTCTTTACTGTCGCACTGTCATCCACGAGCGCAACGACCATATCTCCGTTAGAAGCAGTGCTGTTTTCCTCGACTAGCACCATATCTCCGTCAAGGATCCCGGCATTTATCATACTTTCTCCTTTTACCTTAAGCATGAATGTCTGCTTATTCGGCATATGCTCGACCGGGACAGGAAAGTAGTCCTCGATGTTCTCCTGAGCCAGGATCGGCTGTCCTGCCGCCACCTGTCCTACGATAGGAACATTGACCATCTCACGCCTGGTAAGATTAAAACTATCATCCAGGATCTCGATCGCTCTTGGTTTCGTAGGATCTCTCCTTATATATCCATTCTTCTCAAGAGTCTCGAGATGGGAGTGGACAGAAGAAGTGGATTTCAGGTTGACCGCTTCACATATCTCGCGCACTGCCGGCGGAAATCCCCGCTGCAGGATCTGCATCTTGATGTATTCTAATATTTCCTGTTGCTTTTTGCTTATCTTTCCCTTTGCCATAGCTTCCTCCGATAATTTTACTACTTAATATACTACCACAGCAAATCCAAAAAAGCAAACATTTGTTTACGAAAATATGTTCGATTCCCCTATTGACAAACGGATGTTCGCAGAATATAATATCAAATACAGAACAATTGTTTGCATGAATGTACGTTCGATTTAAAGTGTACATGTATACAATATGGGCTTACAGTCAGCAACAGAGGATGAGTATTGATTTCAAATGATAAAAAGGGGTTTTAAAATGAAAAAGAGGGTATCGGATTGTGCATCCAAAAAGGAGTTCAGAAGATTTTTTACAGGCATTGTTTTAATAACGGTCATCTGTATATCATTTGGTACGTTTCTTGTTTCTGCACACGAGAAAGAGTCTGTCAATGATATTACATACATGTATTATAGTATACAGATCCGGCCAGGGGATACACTCTGGACGATCGCTGAAGATACGATGACTGATGAGTACGATTCTGTTGCCGAATACGTGCAGGTACTCAGGGACATAAACGACCTTGATTCAGACGATATACAGGCAGGCCGGAATCTGATCATCCTACACAGCGATCCGTCTGATCAGCCGTAAGTCTTCCGGAGAAGAAGAGTTGTTTCCAGCATCTTATCCGCATATTTCAATCTATACGACAAATACCGATTTTTCCAAAAGATTATAGACAAATCCGGGGAAATCCGGTATAATAACTCAGGGATCATAAATTTTATTCACAGATAAGGGGTTTACACTATGGAAAGAACAAACACATCAAACACAAAATCATATCATGAACAGCGGTCGATAGACAACACGCTCAGGCTCAGGGAGATCTTAAAGACGCTGCCTCCGTTTGCAAAGGATTATTTTCGCGCAGTCGAGCCGACTACGTCGGCCAGGACACGTATTTCTTATGCCTATGACATCCGTGTTTTCTTTCATTTCTTAATGGAGACCAATCCTGTATATAAGGACTATACGGTCGATCAGTTCACTCTGAAAGATCTGGAGCGTCTGGAGCCTGTAGATATCGAGGAATATCAGGAATACCTGAAAGTCTATGAAAACGATGAAAAGAAACAGATCACTAATGCGGAAAAAGGTCTCGCGCGCAAGATGTCGGCGCTGAGAAGTTTCTACGGTTATTTCTATAAAAGACAGGCGATCACTAAAAATCCGACTTTGCTCGTCGACATGCCTAAACTGCATGAAAAAGCGATCATCCGCCTTGACGCCGATGAGGTTGCCAGGCTGCTCGACTATGTCGATCATGGCGGCGACAATCTGACCGGTCAGAGAAAGGCATATTATGAAAAGACGAAGAACCGTGATCTGGCGATCCTGACGCTTCTTCTAGGAACCGGGATCCGTGTGTCCGAATGTGTGGGCCTGGACATACAGGATGTTGATTTTAACAACAACGGTATAAAGGTGACGCGCAAAGGCGGGAACGAGATGGTCGTCTACTTTGGCGGGGAAGTAGAAAACGCGCTTAAAATGTATATATATACGACACGGAAGACTACTATCCCGCTTCCCGGCCATGAGAATGCCCTTTTTCTCTCTACCCGCCGGCAGCGTATGGGAGTACAGGCCGTAGAGAACATGGTCCGGAAATATTCCCGCGAAATAACTCCAAACAAGAAGATCACGCCCCATAAGCTCCGGAGCACTTACGGAACTTCTCTTTACAGGGAAACCGGCGATATTTATCTCGTAGCCGATGTCCTGGGACACAAAGACGTCAATACGACAAAGAAGCACTACGCTGCAATCGATGAGAACCGCCGCAGAAAAGCCGCAGGAGCTGTCAAACTCCGCGAAGTATGATCCTCCTGCTATCTCACTCTTCTTAAGACAAGAACATAAAGCCGGGACAAATTGCGGGCGTACTGCGTCATAAGCGATGAAAGTTCCGGCTCTCCCTCTATATGACGCTGATACTTCATTCCATCGATATTCATGAGCTTTTTCTCCTTTTTCAGATGAAGCATTTCCTGGATCTGGTTCAGAACATAATCCGTATAACAGATATATCTCTCCATGATCCTGCGCGCCTTAAGACCGCGCTTTTTATGTTTGACCAGGAAAAACATCTGCTGGATCTCGGACGCCATGCACCAGGTTATATTCAGGATCTTGTTGTAATATTCTCTGTCTTTGTCATCTTTTTCCACCTGCGGCAGATCAGTCCTGATCTGGGCAAGGACAGCGTGATACTGGATCTGCGCGTCGCAGATGCACCAGTAATCCAGATGGTTCGTAAGCAGGTCTTCCAGCATGCGCAGATACATGTGATGCATATGGAACAGCAACTGGAAATTATAGCGGACCTGACTTCCCAGACTTGTCGGGAAAAAGAATTTGTTTATGATCAGGACGAATAATACTGCCCCCGCAATATAGGCCATGCGGAGAAATACCGCCATCGTTTCCCCCATAGCCAGCGTTGTCATGGACAACGCGAAACAGGTGACAAACAGCGCGTGAACGATCGTCCCCGGCGTTGCTGTATACATGCATACAATCATAATTCCGGACAGGATAAGATGCGAAGCCATGGTATCACAGAACGGAAGGACAAGCGTTACAAGGATACAGCCGGCGGCAGTTCCAAGGAAGCGCGTCCGCATGCGGTAATTGCTGTCTTCATACATGGGGCGCAGTAAAAGAAACGCATTCATCACAAACCAGTATGAATGTTCATCATAAAACAGCAGGTTAAAAGTCATTCCGCTCATCAATACTACGCTCATACGCAGCGCAAAACGCATCTCAAATGTATCCGGCCTGAAATGTGCCAGGATACGTTCCCTGAACTGATGTTTTGCCGGGACTTCCCACTGTTCGCTCAGTATCCCCCGCTCTTTTACCTCTGCCTGATGCAGGATAAAAAGAAACATGCGGAAGAAGTTTGCAACGTGTCGGTGAAATATATCTTTTTCCTTTTCCGCCTCAGCCAGCAGACGGCGTCGGTCTCTCTTTAAGAGCCTTGTTTTTCTTCTGTCTCCTGAAAGGAAATCGATCTCCCCTGCTTTCTGCATATATCCGGCCAGTTCCAGAGCCAGTCCGCGCGAGTTTTCATCCGCAGGGCTGAGAGCCTCGCTCTGATTTGATACAAGGTATGTCGTTCTCTGTATCAGAAGGGCGAACATATACTGAAGTTTTCCCGCTGTGGTCACTACATGCCTTTTCCCCCTTTTGTCGTTTGCCTCCTGATAAAGCAGCCGCTGCAGCCGGAAAAGATCTTTCAGATCTTCACTGATATCCTCTTCATTCAGTAATTTTTCCAGGATGCGGCCCAGAAGTTTCATGACTTCCCGCTCTGTGCAGATACCCAGTTTCCCGCGGTTCATCCAATGGTACAGTTTGATCGTGATAAATACAAATATGCAGCAGAATATCATCGCCTCCAGTTGCAGGACAAATCCGTTCCAGCCGACAGGAAGAAACTGCAGGAACGTAAAAGTCATCAGTGTGGAAAAGTATCCGAGCTGATTGAACTGTGAACTTTTTGTAAATATGAGCCAGAACGGGACGATAAGGTTCAGCGCCAGACACAGCCCTGTGTTCCATGTTGCGGCATAGGCCAGTCCAAGAAGGATTATCTGCTGAACGAGCAGACCAAGCAGAGGTGCGGAGGGGACTTTTCTTTTTTTATAGTTCCCCTGAAAGATCACAGTTACAAGAGACGCGATGATCGTATATTCCAGTCCGAAAAGGAAGATGACCGAATAGAACATGATCAGAAAAAAGACAATAACAGGAAGCGCCTGCAGGAACTGCGTCCGCACACTTTCAGCCCGGTCATGAAATTGTGGCAGTCTGGCTTGATTGTTTAAATTCATTATATCTCCTCTTGTAATTACGTCTTCCGGTCAGTATAATATAAAAATGTACGACATGAGAAAGGAACGAGAAAATATGCAGCTTCAGCGTTTACTAAGTTATACAAGGAAAGCCGTGGACGAATATGAGATGATACGGGAAGGCGATCATATCGCAGTCGGGATATCAGGGGGAAAAGACAGCCTGACTCTCCTGCATGCGCTCCACGGTCTCAGGCGTTTCTACCCGAACAAATTCAGTCTCAGCGCAATCACAGTCGATCTTGGATTTGAGGATTTTGATCTCTCTGCGATCCGTGAACTTTGCCGCAGGATGGAGGTTCCCTACAAGATCGTAAATTCGGACATCTATAACATCCTTTTCAATATACGGAAAGAGAGCAATCCGTGTTCCCTCTGTGCAAAGATGCGAAAAGGCGCGCTCAATCAGGCGATCAAAGAAATGGGCTGCAATAAAGTCGCATACGCACATCACAAAGACGATATCATCGAGACGATGCTGCTCTCTCTTATCTTTGAAGGGAGGTTTCACTCTTTCTCCCCGAGGACATATCTGGACAGGATGGATCTGACGGTCATCCGTCCGCTTATGTACGTCGATGAGGCGGATGTGATCAGCTTTAAAAACAAATATGATCTGCCGGTCGTCAAAAGCAAGTGCCCGGTAGACGGATATACAAAACGCCAGTACGCGAAAGAGCTGGTCCGCCAGCTCGATGCGGAACACCCCGGCGCCAGGGAGCGCATGTTCCATGCCATCCTCACAGGAGATCTCTCCGGCTGGCCGGCCCGTACAATCCGCATGCGCGCACGGTCGGATAAAACGACCTGAGAATAAGAGAAATACTCCCGGCAGATAAAGCTGATTTATCCGCCGGGAGATTTTTATCCGGAGCCGGTATATCTGACGCCGGGCATGGTATCTATTTTCATATATGTCTCTTATCCCTGGCGATGCTCTCTTTGAGCTGCACGTAATCGATAATAGCTTTCGCTGTTCCGTCGATCCCCAGTTCAGAGCTGGTAAGGCACAGTTCATAGCTCTCCGCGTCAGACCATTTCTTGTTCGTGTAGTAATTATAATAGCTGGAGCGCTTTTTATCGGTTTTTATAATCATATCTTTCGCCTTTGCGTCAGTGAGGTCATAGATCCTGGCGATCCTCCGGATACGCGCTTCCATATCGGCATGTATGAACACGCTGACTACATTTTTATATGATTCCAGCGCATAGTCCGCGCACCGGCCTACAAGGATGCACGGCCCCTCATCCGCGATCTTCTTTATAGCGTCAAACTGTGCCAGAAAGACTTTATGATTGATCGGCATATCGGTATATGTATTGCCCGAATATCCCATGGAATAAGTGTCCATGACAAGTGAATAAAGGAAACTGTTCGTCGGTTTCTCATCGTGTGTCTCAAAGATCTCTTCGCAGATGCCGCTCTCTTTCGCGGCCCTGGCAAGCATCTCTTTGTCGTACAATTTGATGTCAAAAGCCTCGGCGACTTTATAGCCGATCTCTCTTCCTGCACTTCCATACTCACGTCCTATTGTAATGATCGTGTTTGTTTTCATTGTAAGTCACTCTCCTTTGCATCATACAAATTGTGATTTTGCATAAAAAAATGCTTTTATATTACATCTTATATGACTATTATAACGAAAATACACTGCCATTACAATGAAAATTTATATTTTCTTCTCAACATATCAAGCAGATCGCTGAAATAATCCGGCAGAGGCGCGTCAAACTCCATATATTTTCCGGTAGTCGGATGACGTATGCCCAGTATTTTTGCGTGCAGAGTCTGTCCCTGGAGTTTAAACGGACATTTTGACGGTCCATAGACATTATCGCCGAGAATCGGATGGGAGATGCCTGCCATATGCACGCGGATCTGATGCGTGCGGCCTGTTTCCAGCTCGCACTCGATATAAGTGTAGCTGCCGAACCTTTCAAGTACTCTGTAATGAGTGACAGCGTGTCTCCCATTCGCAGATCTGGTGCTCATCTTTTTCCGGTCAGTGGGATGCCGGCCCACAGGTGCATTTACCGTACCTGAATCCTCTTTCAGATTGCCGTATACGACAGCATGGTAGCGCCGTGTGATCGAATGTTCTTTCAGCTCCTCTGCAAGGATCTGATGAGCGCGGTCATTCTTGCATATGAGCAGAGAGCCTGTCGTATCCATATCGATCCGGTGTACGATGCCCGGACGCATAACCCCGTTAATCCCGGACAGCCGGTCCCGGCAGTGGTACATGACTGCATTGACAAGCGTGTGCTCATAGTGTCCCGGAGCCGGATGCACGACCATACCTTTCGGTTTGTTTACTACCAGGATATCCGCATCTTCATACAGGATATCAAGAGGGATGTTTTCCGGCAGTATCTCAGGTATTTCCGGTTCGGGTATCTTCACACAGATTTCGTCTCCCGGCGCCGCCTTATAATTGGCTTTTACAGGACTCCCGTTTACTTCTATGTTCCCGTCCCTGAGCAGTTTCTGTATATAGGAGCGGGAAAGTCCCTCCAGATTCCCGCTTAAAAATCTGTCGATCCTTTCCCCGCCGTGCTCGACTTGTATATTTATATTTTCATCTTCTATGATATCATTCATACCGTCGCCCATCCTGAGTAGATCAGCCTCTCTTCCTGCTAAGAAAACTGAAATCGTCTTCCTCTTTATAATAAAACAGTATCAGAAATGCGAACAAAATAGCGGCTGTCACAACATAGCAGTCCGCAACATTAAAAATCGGGAAGTCGATCAGACTGAAGTAGAAAAAGTCTACCACATAACCCAGCCGTATCCGGTCGATCATATTCCCGATCGCTCCCGCCCAGAGGAGCACTGCACAGATCCGAAGAGGGACATATCTGCCCGCAGCCGGAATCCTCCCATATAAGACGAGCAGGACTGCACAGATCAGCACGGCTCCCGCCACTAAGACGTACTGCATATCCTGCATCATGCCGAATGCAGCGCCGCGGTTCTCCAGATACTGCAGTTCAAACACTCCATCGATCAGCACATGCGCCGGTTTTCCCTGAAGATACTCGACCGCCATATATTTTGACCACTGATCGACCAGCAGCGCGGCTATGAAGCCTGCGGCTGACACTCCCCAGATCCGTCCTGACGTTAGTCTTATACCGGTTCTGCCGCTTTTATCCTGTTTATTTTCATCTTTCTGTCTGATATCCTGATTTTCCATCATTATGCACCCATTTCCTGTCTATATGCCTTATTCTATATGTCTGATATTGTCTGATATTATATTTACACATACCTGCTGATGACGACGTTCAGTCTGTTCTTTCTCGTGCGGCCTCCCGCATACTCGAACCTGAACTTCCCAAGTCCCCTGACAGAGACGACGTCTCCCTCTGACGGCTGATATCCGTTGGTTGTGACAAGACGTCCGTTGACATAGACTTTTGCTCCTTCGATCAGACCTGTAAGTCTTGTTCTCGACTGTGAAAAAGCCAGCGAGAGCAGGCTGTCCAGCCTTACCGACGCAACTGTTCCGCGGATCTCTTCATAAGACGGAACATAGTGTATCTCAAAGAGACTTATTTCTTCTGTCGTAACAGAGGTATGCCGCACCCTTACCAGTTCTTCTCTGATCAGGCCGGTCATTGTCCTGTGCACAAAGATGAGCGCGTCCTGTCCCTCCCGGACGATGTCTCCTGTCCTGGAGCGGTCGATCCCCAGACTGAGGACTGCGCCAAGATAGTCTCTGTGGGTAAGTTCTTCTGCAAACCTGGCATTGAGAGGGGAGATCCTGAGAGCGCAGAACGGGTATCCGATCTCCTCTGCGGAGAGTTCCTCTTTTCCGTAACGTAAATAAAGAGCCTCAGGGATAAATGCCGCCATCTGACGCTCTGCAAGGTCATAGCCGCCAAAAGAGACGATCCTGGAAGACAGTTTTTCTTTTGGCAGCATATGTAAAATGTTCTGTTCATTTAGATTAAGAAAATCCGAAAAAGTTATGATATCGCGCTGATATGCCGTTTTGGACAGCTCCAGGAACCTTTTTTCCAGATTCTGGCTTTCTTTGTTCTGATCTGTTTCTTTCATGGCGGATCAGTATCTTCCCCTGACGCTCGGCGACTCCATGGAACCGCCGAGAAGATCCTGAAGATCCCCGGAGATATCTACATTAGTAGGCGTTACAAGGAAGATATAGTTGGATATCTTCTGAAGATTGCCGCTGATGGCAAAAGTAGCGCCTGAGATAAAATCAATGATCCTCTGAGCAACTTCGAGATCCATCCCCTCGAGATTCAGGATGACAGTCCTGCCGGAGAGCAGCGTCTCCGTGATCTCTCTGGAATCATCAACGGAATTGGGTTTTACGACGCAGACTTCCATATTCCCGCTCTTTCTGGCGGCAGGATGTCTCATCGGCGTTACTTTATTATTTGCAGAGGGCTGATATTTCCTGTCCTCTTCCATATCGAAATCATCGTAATTATCTTCTTTTGTATTTTTCTTTCCGAACAGTGAGCGGCGATGCGGTTTTTCATCATATCCGTCATCGTCATAGAATTCGTCGTCATCATAAAATTCATCGTCGTCGTAATCGTCGTCGTTTAATTTCATGATGTCCAGAAATTTATCAAATACACCCATCTTTACACTCCTATCTTGCGCATGATAAACATACGCAACTGTTTTCTTTCACACTCTCTTGCCAGAGAAAACCCCCTGTTTACCGTAATCTCTGGCACCAAAGATCGCCGTGCCGATCCGAACCATCGTAGCCCCTTCCTCGATCGCCACTTCAAAATCATTGGTCATCCCCATTGAGAGTATGCTCACAGTACCATTATCAATGTTTTTTTCTTTGATGTCAACATATAATTTATGTAAATCTGCAAAAATCGAACGGTTATTTTCAGGATTGTCCACAAAAGGCGCAATAGTCATAAGGCCGCGCACATTTACGTGCGGCAGCCGTATCGCTTCTTCATAAAACGGGAGTACCTCTTCTGTTTTCAGGCCGAATTTGCTCGTTTCCTGTGCGACATTGACTTCCAAAAGTATATCTGCCGTCCTGTTATGCTTCTCTGCTTCTCTCTCGATCACTTCCGCCAGACGCATTGAATCGACAGAGTGGATCAGTTTTACTTTATCGATAATATATTTTACTTTGTTCGTCTGCAGATGACCGATCATGTGCCATTCTATATCCTTTGGAAGAGCTTCGTATTTATCCCGTATCTCCTGTACTTTGTTCTCGCCGAAAACGCGGACGCCCAGACCGTATGCTTCTTCCAGCGCCCTGACCGGTTTCGTCTTGCTGACAGAGATCAGCGTGACTTCTGACCGGTCTCTGCCCGCACGGCTGCATGCCGCCTGTATCCTCTCCTCTACTGCTGTCAGATTTTCCTTTAACATAGGGGTAAACTCCTCTCTTCTCCTGTTTACTGCATTACTGGAACACGACTTCGTCCGGGCTCACGCCGGAGCCGTTCTGTACGATATGGTCATAGTTATAGAGCCCGTAGTCTTCGCCCTCCTCCACGATATAATACTCGTCATTTTCACAGAGGATACTTACTTTCTTGAACACCGCATAACCGCGGTTGATATTGTAGACACCCTGCAGCGACTTCGTCACGCCGACAGTAAAGGTGTTGTCCGACTCCGGTTGTATGAGCACATCTCCAACATCCAGATCATCCCGGCTTACATATATTTCTCCGTCCTCCGAAACGTCATAGATATCGACCGCTTTAAACTGCATGCCGCCGTCACCGCTGCTGACGAGGAATCCGCTGTCTGAACTGTTCCCGCCGCCAGTCAGATATTCCTGTGGGATCACATAGAAATCTTCTTCTACTACCGAAGATCTTGGTATCTTCAGTCCGCTCTCATCTTCAAGGATAAGCTCGATGTTCAGGAACCGGTCTCCGGCGTAGCGGATCATAGAGTCGTTAAAGTCAAGGCATCCATAGTACCCGCCGTTCCTTTGGATCACTGAAAAATCTGCCCACATCGTCTCGCTGTCCTTGTCCACACGGACACGGATGCTTGTCACATCGTCTTTTGTGAGGCTCTCGGCCGTTTCCTTGTCAAGACGCACGATCACAGACCAGTCCTCGCTCGTGATAAGCCGGTAGACAGGATCGCCGGCGTCTATCTCCATCTGGTCGGAAAGTACGGTATTCTCATATTCTGTATTGTCAAAATTTTCATCCGTGAAAGTATCTTTCGTCAGGCTCTCCATCCCGTCCACTGTAAATGCTACGATACCGTCTTTTTCGCTCGCATACGATGTGACGTTAAGGCTGCTCGCACTGACCGCGGCGTCCAGATGCTGCATACGCGTTTCCCTGTATGTGTCCTGCAGCGAAGTGTCGATCTCGTCTCCGAGGCTGTAGACAGATGAGAAATCCGAAGATCTGTAGTTTTCATTGAAGTTCTGGAGCAGCAGGATAACGCCTGAGAGCACCGGGGGATCAACACCGCCGGATCCTTCCTCAGACGACACTGTTTCATTTGTATTGAGAGGCGCCGGGGACAATGCATAGATATTTGTCCCTGCTTTTACCTTTGTGTTTTCATTCTGATAATAGCTGACATATCCATCCGCCTGAGCGCTCACCGCAGTCTCCTCCCGGATGATGAGGCCTGTGTATGAGGTGTCGCGCACGATGCTCCCCTCTCTCACTTCATACACAGATATGTTGTCATTGCTGAAATACATGACGATCGTGACGATCAGATATATAAAGACGATCGCGAACAGGAACATTCCCAGATTCAGCTCGCGTTTTCGTTTGAATTTACTGATATTGGCAGATTTATCTTTTTTGGATGCCAATCCGTGATCCACCTCCTGATATCCATCATTATCTGTAGCCTGTTAAGTATAGCATTTTTCTGTGTATATTTCCAGCCATTAAGGAAATAATAAGAATATTGAGACAGTAAAGGAGGAAATATAATGAAATGGTTTGATTACACAGCTCTGACGATCGTGATCATTGGAGCGGTCAACTGGCTGCTGATCGGTATCTTCCGTTTTGATCTTGTCGCATTTCTTTTTGGAAACTTAAGCTGGCTCTCAAGAATCGTTTACACTCTTGTCGGCTTGTGCGGTCTGTATCTGCTCAGCTTCTTCGGCAGGGTCCGGGGAATGTCAGAGTAGTGCAGGATCGATATTTTTCATAGAAGAAAGCCTTTTATCTCCGCTGCGTATCGGAGATAAAAGGCTTTCTTCTTATATCTCTGCGATTCTCCTGCTCAGTCTGAGATCTGCTGATTCTCCTGCTCAGTCTGAGATCCGTTGATCCCGGCGTCCATAAGCAGGTTCATCTGTTCATACAGCATCTCCCTGTCGTCGGCGCCCATGATAACAGAGATATAGGGATGCTCCTCAAGATCCTGATCGTAAAGTATGACGCAGTTTCCCGCAAGCTTTGTCGTTCCTGTCTTTCCGCCCAGGACACGGATCCCTTCCGGTTCCTCAGCTTCGCCGCTTCCATACCACTGTGAGGGAATCCATGTCTCTTTGCGCACGGCCCCGTCAGCCCCATTGAGGGTTCCGTCGTAGGTTTCCATGGATATGATCTCAACAAACGTCTCGTTTTTGATACACTCATTAAACATAAGATACAGGTCATATGCAGTGGTATAGTGGTCTTCATTGTGAAGGCCGTGGGGATTCATAAAATGCGTGCCCGTCGCTCCCAGAGCCGCCGCTTCCTGATTCATCAGCTCTGCGAACTGTTCCGTGCTTCCCGAGATGTGTTCTGCTATCGCTGTGGCACAGTCATTTCCCGAACGGAGAAGGAGTCCGCACACAAGATCGTACATCGTCACCCTGTCTCCTGTCCGAAGACCGCTTGTCACCTCATCCGCCTTAAAATCCGTTGCATTGGCGCTGACTGTCACAACATCATCCATATTGCTGTATTTCAGAGCGACATATGCCGTCATGACTTTCGTTGTGCTGGCAGGGTAAAGGCGGTCAAACAGCCTGTAGCCGCAGAGCACGCTCCTGTTCTCAAGATCAAACAATCCCGCCGCATGGAGTTCAGATTCTGGCTCATAGCCTGCTAAAGCGACTTCCCCCGCCGTCACGCACAGATCTGATGCAACCAACGTTCCCTGATACACAGATCTGTCATAATTATCTTCTTCATATTCCGCTATATGGTCCCGGAACTGATCAGCTACAAGGAGACCACCTGACACAGCCGCGCCTGCTATGACCACAAGGGCAATGAGTACAGCGGCTGTACGTATCTGCCGCCTCCTCTGTTTTCTTCTTCTGGCGGCCTTCACTGACCGCAGTTCTTCCATTCTGTCACTTGTACATCTCACGCCAGTCCAAATCTCCTCTGTCCAGTGCTAAGATCAGCGCTTCCGCTGTAGCGATATTTGTTGCAATCGGTATATTATACATATCGCATAATTTTACAATGTCGTTGACATCCGGCTCGTGCGGGCGCGGTGCGAGCGGATCCCTGAAGAAAATGAGCAGGTCGATATTATTGTGCTCGATCTGTGATCCAAGCTGCTGCTTGCCGCCGAGATGCCCCGCCAGGAACTTGTGGATCGTCAGATTCGTCACATTCTCCACCAGCACACCTGTCGTCTCTGTGGCATACAGCTCGTGCTTGCTGAGTATTCCGCGGTATGCGATGCAAAAGTTCTGCATCAGCTTCTTTTTCGCATCATGTGCGATCAGTCCGATGTTCATAATCGTCACTCTCTCCTTACTGATATTTGTTGGGCTGTAAACCGACATTCAGTACAAAACCAATCCCCATAAAAAAGCATACGACGGAAGTCAGTCCATAACTCACAAAGGGCAGCGACAGTCCCGTATTAGGAAAGATCAGAGTAGCCACGCTGATATTGATAAAACTCTGTATCCCAATCAGCGAGGCCACGCCGCCGCAGATGATCCGCCCCCCTGTGTCTTTCGCTTTCAAGCCAACCATAATACACTCTATTACAATTAATAATATCAAAAATATAACGACACAACAACCCACAAATCCTAATTCTTCACCGATTATTGCAAAAATGAAGTCCGTCTGCGGCTCTGAGACAAAGTTTCCGTTCTTGACGGACGTCGTCTCATCATTATTATATCCTTTCCCTGAGAGCTGACCCGAACCGATCGCCATGACCGAATTTAACTGCTGATATGACTCATCCGCCGCGTATTTTTCCGGTTCCAGCCATGCCAGGATACGTTCCTGCTGATAGTCGCGCAGGAAAGGCTGGTTTGGCTGGACTGCGATCGCCAGAAAGATCACGACCGTAGGAACCGTGATCGCCAGAACCGTACCGACAAACCTGTAACTTAATCCGGCCAGGAACAAAAGCGCGCAGAAAAGAGCTGCAATACATATCGTAGTCGAAAGATTCGGCTGAATGTAAATGAGCGCAAGGGACGGGATGATCAGCATAATCGCCTGCAGGAGCAGCTTCGGACTGTTGATCGCCCGCTCCCGGCCCGCGAGAAATCTGGCAAAGAACAGGATCATCAGGATCTTGGTCAGGTCAGACGGCTGGAGCTGGGTAAATCCCAGATTCAGCCAGCGCTGAGCTCCGTTCGCAGAGCGCCCGATCCCCGGTACCCATACTGCCGCAAGGAGCGCCAGATTCAGAAAATACATCGGCCAGTAGAAGTTGAGCACCCACTTATAGTCGATCAGAGAAATGACCACCATCGCGGCAATGCCGAGGAGCACACCGAGTATCTGGCGGTCCATGAGATCAGGGCGCGCGCTTCTGACCATCAGGATCCCGATCACTGACAGTACGAGCACCGGCAGGATCAGACCGATCTTATAATCTTTGATATTGTAATGCACTTTGACGTTTTTCAGAAAAGATTTCAATTTTTTTCTCCCGTGTATCTTATATGTATATCATTGCGTGTGATCTCAATGTTCAGGTCTTTCTGATCTATCTCCATATATTTTGAGACCGTATGATACAGATCATTTGTCAGTCGTTCCACCGAGTCCGGCGTGCATTGTATCCTGTCAGAGACAAGAAGGGTTTTCAGTCTCTCTTTTGCGATAAAGACAGAAGAAACGCTCATTTTCATACCCCCTGACTGCGGTGAAAGAGGGATGATATCCTCTCCAGTATCCCATCAGGTTTCATGAAATCTTCCATCGGGACTTCCTCACCCAGGAGTCTTCTGCATATATCCGTATACGCCCTTCCTGCGGGACACTCCTCTCCTGTCACCGGCTCTCCCTGGTTCGTGGCAATGACCACCTGCTCGTCATCCGGGATCACCCCGAGAAGATCTATGGCCAGTATCTCCGTCACGTCCTCTACCGACATCATGTCCCCCCGTTTTACCATATCGACACGCAGTCGGTTGATGATAAGTTCATTTTTTCGTATCCCGGCCGTCTCCAGAAGTCCGATAATCCTGTCCGCGTCCCGGATGGCCGATACCTCCGGAGTCGTGACGATGATGGAACGGTCGGCTCCGGCGATCGCGTTCTGGAATCCCTGTTCGATCCCCGCAGGACAGTCGAGCAGGATAAAATCATAGTCCTCACGGATATCATCGATCAGTTTTTTCATCTGCTCCGGCGAGACGCTGGACTTATCTCTTGTCTGTGCGGAGGGGAGAAGATAAAGTTCCGGAAATCTCTTATCTTTTATGAGCGCCTGCTTCAGTCTGCAGTTTCCCTCGACCACATCTACGATATTATATACGATCCGGTTTTCAAGCCCCATGACCACATCCAGATTACGCAGCCCCAGATCTGTGTCTATGACCATTACTTTCTTCTCAAGCCCGGACAGCCCGATCCCGATATTTGCCGTTGTCGTCGTCTTTCCGACTCCGCCTTTTCCTGATGTAATGACAATAACCTCTCCCATGCTGTTTTTTCCTCCTACACAAACTTTTGTCAATCTACAAGAGGATCCAGATAGATACGGTTCCCGTCTACAACTGCGATCTTCGGTCCCGGTATGCTCAGGCTCTCCTGATAGATGATGTGACGGTTTGCCTCTATATCTCCGATCCACAGCCCTTTCGGCTGCAGAAAGAGCGCGGAGATAAATGCGCTTCTGTTCCCGTCTGAACCGGCATAAGCATATCCATAGAGCGAACCCATGATAACGATACTTCCCTTTGCAAGAACTTTCGCTTCAGGTTCCACATCGCCCAGTATCACAAGATCCGAATCCGACTCCAGTACCTGTCGTCTCCCGAGTGTGCCTCTGTAAAACATGCCGTCATCCTTGTGTTCTTCGCTGGCCGCATGTTCTACAGCGCTTCTGTATTCCACTTTACCGTCCTCATCCTTCTCAATGATGCAGACGACGTCTATCTGTGTATTTTTGCCTATAATCTTAAGTATATCCTCCTCTTGAGTCCGGCTGAGCGTGCGTCCGCTGAAACTCAGCGCCATCTTTGCATTTCTGAAAAAATGCGAGGTATCTTTTAATTTTTCATCCAGCTTCTCAAAGAGCATGTCCATGTCCGCATCCGGATCCAGTCCGATATCCAGTCCATAGCGGCTGCTCCTTATCGTTACAAGCCTGTCCATACACATCCCTCACTGTCAGTCTCCTGCCATCTCGCTTCCAAGATCGGCCGCTCTTCCCGTGATCAGTCTGTCTTTAAGATCCGGATCAAAATAGAGCCTTGCCACATCCCTGCCTATCTCCGATGCGTAGCCGGAATTATAGCCATATGTGATACGCGTGGCAATGGCTATTTCCGGCGTATCAGCCGGCGCATATCCGACGAACAGAGCGTGATCCGGATGCAGCGAATTCTGCTGCGCCGTACCGGTCTTCCCTGCCATGGAAAACCCGATATCCGAAAAAGTAGCGTGGCTGCTCACCATCCGTTGCATACCCTCATGGATCATGTCCCACGTGGATGAGCTGATATCATCCATTGTGCTCGCCACTTCCGCCTCGTTATCCCTGAGAAGATTTCCGTCCGAGTCTGTGATCCTGTCCACCAGTGTAAGATCATAGACCGTCCCTCTGTTTGCCACGGCTGTCACGTATCTGTTGAGCTGGCTCACCGTAAAGTTGTTCGTACCCTGTCCGATCGCCGACTGGACAGAATATTCATCTGATATCTCCGGTTCGGCCTCATCGATTTCCACGCCGGATTTTTCTCCCAGTCCATACATTTCAGCGTATTTGGCAAGCGCGTCCGTTCCGAGATCGCTGTCATAATTTCCGGCAGAATCAAGTCCCAGCTCATAGCCGATCGTATAGAAGAAGATGTTGCAGGAATTTTCGATAGCTCCTACAACGCCGAGACTTCCGTGTCCGCCCGGATGGATCCAGCATCTGGGACTCGGCGTAACGGTATCAAACTCACCGTTGCAAAACACCGTCGTGCTTCCATTGACAATACCTTCCTCAAGTCCGGCTGTAGCCGACACCATCTTGAATGTGGAACCGGGAGCCGTCTTCTCCTGCGTGGCTCTGTTATAAAATGTCCGCGCAGTCCCGGTGTTGAGCTGATTATAATAGGCAGAGTCCATTGTATTCGCCAGCCTGTTGTTGTCGTATCCCGGATACGATACGCATGCGAGAACATCTCCGGTATTCGGATCCGTCACTACGATACCGCCGGAGCACGGCTCCAGAGCAAGCTGCCCGGGCGTGATCTCCAGAGACGATATCTTTCTGTAGAGCCACGTAAATGAATCGACCGAACCGCTCAAAAGGCCGTTATAGGTATCCTCCTCCATGGGGAGAACTTCCTGCTCATACACGATCGCGCAGATCTGCGTACCGGTGATACTCCCTGATTTTATAAGATATTCATAGAGAAGTTTGTCGAAATCGCTGTCCCGGCTCAAATATTCTTCAAGATAAGCCAGAAGTTCCTGATAAATCTCCTCTGAACTCGAATACGTGCTGCTTCCGAGTTTTGTCGTGTCCACCCAGTTCTGCGATATGGCATAGTTCAGATAGGTGTACAGATTGATCGTCTCTCTTGATGTCCATGCGATATATGTCTCATCCGACTCATCGATCTCATCCGCCATGAGGATACCCGCGCTGTTTGTCAGCAGATCCCGGTAGATATAGGACATATATGCCTGCATATCGTCCGGCAGATCCCGGTAGGCGGGGGCGTCAGGATTTCTAAGCTGCGAAAGGATATTGGAAAGGACGCTCTCTCTTCTTTGCTGGAAGACGGAATAGACTTGTTTTTCCGCAGCGCCTGCATCGGCGCTGCCAAAATGATCCATGTCAATGACTTCATTATCGATAAACGCATGGTAGGCGTCGCTTACCGGGATAATGATATCGCTGGCGTCCTCCTCGGCGGACGGATCATACTCCAGTATATTCGTCAGCTTGCTCAGAAGAATACCCGCGATCTTCTCTTCCAGAAGCTGGTATGCGCTGATCTGGAGATCCCTGTCGATCGAGAGGTACACGTCGTTTCCGGCCTTTGGATCTGTCGTGCTGACAGTCTCGGTCACTTTTCCCAGATTGTCCACATAAAATGTAGCTTCGCCTTTCTCTCCCTGGAGTGTGCTGTCATATGTCTGCTCGATCCCTGTCTTTCCGACTATATCTGAGAGTGAATAGCGCTTTTTGTCCTCGTCGCTCAGAGCGTCGTATTCTTCCTGAGATATCTGTCCCGTATACCCGATGATCGACGCAAAATATTCCCCGTCGGGATACCTCCTCAGCGAAGCCTCTTCGACGTCAACGCCTGTCAGTGTATCCTGATTCTCCATGATCGCGGCCACCGTCTCGTCGCTCACGTCATAGGCCAGAGTCGTAGAAAGATACTGCTGATAACTGTTAAGTCCCATGGCGTACCGCATATTTACCATCTTCAGGATATAGGCGGGATCCGCATTCGAGTCGTCAAGGCCGTATCTCTCTGAACAGAGATAGTGGATGATCCCCGCTGCCGACTGGTTCCTCTGTTCTTCATCCAGATTATCCGTATAGGCTTCACCATAGACGTCCGCCACAAATCGGAGACGGAGCGTCTCGTTCGTCTCTGCAAAGCGGTATTCGCCTGATGAGTCCAGGATAATTCCGAAACTGTCGATCACGGAATCCCCGTTATTTTCCACAATACGGAGCACTCTGTCCAGGATTTCGTTGAGGATCTCGTTTTTTTCGTCAGTACCTGTATCTGTCGGGATCATATCTTCGATCGTTACTGAATATGCCAGTTCATTATAGGCAATGAGATTGCCGTTTCTGTCATATATGTTCCCGCGCGTGGCGGCGATCTCATTCGTTCTTCTGATCTGAAGCTCATAGTTCTCAAGATAGTCCTCGCCTCTTACGATCTGCAGATAGAAGAGACGCCCGATCAGAACGAGCGACGTCATGCAGAATACGAGGATCAGGACTACAAGCCTGGATTTCATAATGTATTCTATTGATTCTTTTATTCTGTCGATAATTTCTCTAAACAAATTTGCTGGCACTCCTTTTTTCTTCTGCTTCCAGCTTGTGGTTGATAAACAAGAGAAGCGGGTAAATTATGAGAGTGATCACGATCGTGTAAATAGCCTCGGGAATAATGATGCGGTTCAGATAGTAAAGGAAATTAAAATCGCTCCTGAGCAGAAATGTCAGGATATAGACGACCAGGCCGTAGACCAGATCACTGCCTGTGATCAGGAACAGCGGAAGTTTGATGTCTTCATCAAAATATATCTGCTCAAAAAGTCCGTTGACATAACCTGTCACCAGATATATGAGAGCATAGAAACCGATCATATCTCCTGACTGTGTGTCTGTCAGAAGTCCCGCGAAAAGTCCGACGAGCATCCCCTCTCTCGGGCCTCTCATAAAACCGAAAGAGGCTGTGACGATCATCATCAGATTTGGTTTGATCCCTGCGATCTCAAGTGCAGGAAATACCGCGGTCTGGAGAAGATATGCCACGATCACAATAACTGCAGTCACCGCGATCCTTCTTGTCTTTACTGATTTCATAAGTATCTGCTCCTCTGATATACTTTTTCAACTTTACTCTTCTGTCACATTCTCACCGGTCAGTTCCGCTTTCGTTGTAGTGATCACGAGCACTTCCTGAATGTTCCTGAAATCGACGGCCGGGATGATATAGCCCGATCTCGTCAGGTTATTCGAGTCCACATTGATCTCACTGATCGATCCGACCAGGATTCCCTGCAGATATTTGTCACTGATGTATGACGTAACGATCTGATCTCCGACCGATACGACGTTATCGTTATTCTCCATCTGATCAAAAGCGATCTGACCGCTGCTCATCAGAGAAAGATTTCCGCTCACTATGCAGGTGTCCGATGTAGAGAGCACCATGCCGCTTATATTCGTAGAATCGTCAATGATGGAGCGCACTCTCGCCCATGTCGGCCCGACTTCTGTGACGATTCCCACCAGTCCGCTTCCCGCCAGGACGTTCATATCAACAGATATCCCGTCCATGGATCCCTTGTCGATCGTAAAAGTATTGAACCAGTTCCCCGAATCTTTTCCGATCACATGGGCGGCTGTCTTTTCATATTCCGCATAGTTCTGATCCAGCTGATAAAGCTCCTGGAGACGTTCGTACTCATAGCTTTCTCCCTGGAGGTAATTATTTTCTGTCGTAAGGGCGTCCACCTGCTCCTGAAGCTTTTTATTTTCATCCTGGAGCTGCTGCAAAGTAGAAAAATTGTCTTTCATATCCCCCATCCATCCGCCGATGTGGTTGATCCCCTGCTGCAGGGGGATCACGGTCACGTTTGCCAGTACCTTGAACGGTCCGGACGCGACGTCCGAGAACGATGAAAGCACCATCATCAGCGCACAGAAAACCGAAAGTCCGATCAGCATATATCTGTTTGTATGCGAAGTCTGATTCTTTTTCTTCATTATCTTAACCACCTGTAATCTTCATCCAACATAGAATATGTGAGCCGCCTGTAGTATTTCCGGTCAAGGATGATCTTCTGGAGTCCCTTTACCGCGCAGAGCTGCGGCTCTGCGACTGTCATAACGGCAAGGCCGATACTCTCCTGCAGGTATGTAGAAAGCCCTTTCAGATTCGCCAGGCCGCCTGTGAGACAGATCCCCTTTTCCTCGATCGCCCTGCGCACATCCGGCGGCGTCCTCTCCAGCATTGAGCGTATCGCATATACGCACTCCTCAAGCGGATCTTTCATAGCAGCCCTTACAAGACTGATAGATATCTCTGCCTGCGAGGGAACGCCTGTGACCAGATCCCTGCCGGAGACAGTGATGGAACTGTCTGTGCTCTGTTCAAACACTCCGAACTCTCTTCTCAGCCGCTCCGCTGTGAGTGCGCCTATGAGAAATTCCTGATTGTGCCGGACAAGCCCTGCGATCGCCTGATCAAAGTCTTCTCCCCCTGTCTTCAGGAGGCGGTTCATGACCATACCGCCCTGCGAGAGGACGGACAGTTCTGTCGTACTTCCGCCGAAATTAGCGACAAAAATCCCTTTTTCATACAATGCGTCCAGGCCGAACCCTATAGCGTCTGCGAGTCCTCTCTCCACGATGCGCACGGATTTAGCCCTGGCTTCCGAGTGAAAGACAAGATCATAAAACGCTTTCTTTTCAACCTCCGTTACATCTGTGGGTACCGCAATGACGTACTGCGAACCCCGTACAGGCCTTCTGTCTGCCCCAAGGAGACTGCCCAGAAGATACTGCATATCGTCGAAATGGGCGATAACTCCGTTTTTCATGGGAAAAATGACTTTGATATCTTCCGGGGATTTTTCGTACATGCTGTACGCCTCGTCTCCCGTCGCAAAAATATACCTTTTGTTCTTCATAGCTATGGCGTCTTTTTTCCGCCATATCTCATTCTTCTTTTTATCAAAAACCTTGATCTCATAAGTCCCGAGATCAAGTCCATAAACATTCCCCGCCATATCTGATCCACCCCTTATTACTTATACTTTTGATTCCCTGTCACTGAATGAGCCCTTTCTCTTTCATGCTGAAAAAGCAGTTGTCCCCTATGATGATATGGTCCAGAAGACCGATACCGATCAGCATGCCCGCCTCATATACCCGCCTCGTGATCCGTATGTCTTCCCGGCTCGGAGCAGGATCCCCGCTCGGATGATTGTGCATAAGGATGATGTAGGATGCCCCTCTCTGAAATGCCTCGATGAACAGTTCTCTCGGAGATATGAGCGCCATATCCACAGTTCCGGTAGAGATATCGCTCTCAGAGATAAATCTGGAGCGGCTGTCCAGAAGAATGAGCTTTAGGACCTCCCTCTTTCTGTGCCGCATGTCTTCCATATAATATCTTGCGATCGTCTGGGGAGATGAGAAATCGAGACCCGAAGACGCTGCTTCTCTTGCCATGCGCTTGGACAGCTCGCACAGGCACCGTATCTGGATCGCTTTTACTCTCCCGATCCCCCGGACTTTCATAAGACGTTCCAAGCTCCACTGATGGATGTCCGTCAGTCCTGTCTTTCCCTGTCCGGAATGAATGAGTCTTCGTGCCAGTTCAAGAGAATTCTCTCCCCGGGTGCCTGTCCTCAGGATGACGGCGAGAAGTTCGGCGTCTGTGAGATTTTCCGCCCCGAATCGTTCGCACTTTTCATAGGGACGTTCGTCGTGATACATTTCTTTGATCGTATTGCTTTCTTTCATAAAATGATCTTCCGATCGGCGCGATAATACAATACAATGATTTATTTTAGCACAATTTAAAATCTGTGTATAGGCGTTACACATTAAAATTCTGTGAACTAAGCCCCGTAAAGGTCAGTTATCAGGCCATGGCGCGTACTCGCACATGACCGCCTCTGCGATCTTCAGCCCGTCCATTGCCGCGGATGTAATGCCGCCCGCATATCCCGCGCCCTCCCCGCAGGGATAGAGCCACGGAAACGATGACCTCAGATCCTTTCCTCTGACGATCCTGACCGGAGAAGAAGTGCGGCTCTCCACTCCGGAAAGAAGAGCGTCGGGATCAGAAAAGCCTCTGATCTTCCGGTCCATGGCGCGTATTCCCGCCTCGATCGACTCCGAGATCTCCCGGTCAAAGATGTTCCTCACGTCCCCAAAAGTATATTGTCCTTTCATGCCCGGTCTTATGCTGCCGGCGTCCATAGTTTTTCTGTCCAGACAGAAATCTTCAAATCTCTGAACCGGGATCTTTCCCTGACCTGCCTCCCAGGCACGTTTTTCAAGCGTTCTTTGAAAGCGGATACCTGCGAGCGGATGATCCGATCCGTAATCCAGAGGCGTCACGGTCACGATGACGGCGCTGTTGGCATTGTCTCCGGCACGGCCGTGATAACTCATTCCGTTCACTGCAAGCATTCCCTCCTCTGACGAGGCGTTGACGACATAACCGCCGGGGCACATGCAGAAAGTATATACGCCCCTGCCGTTTTCCAGTTTTTCTGTCAGCTTATATGACGCGGCAGGAAGAGTCCCTCTCCCGTCTTGTCCATACATATTCCGGTCTATGAGACTCTGACTGTGCTCAATGCGCACGCCCACTGCAAACGATTTCGCCGTCATTTCAAGCCCCCGGTCATACAACATATAAAACGTATCTCTTGCACTGTGACCGATGGCAAAAACCGCCGCATCGGTCCGTATCTTCTCCTCTCCGTTGACGACAAGGGCCCTTTCTTCCGGCACAATATCCGTGACATGACTGTGGAAGCGAAACTCACCGCCCGCGTCGGTGATCGTATTCCTCATCGACTCCACCACCTCGATGAGGATATCCGTCCCTATATGGGGCTTCTGCTCCCAGAGGATGTCCGGCGGGGCCCCGTGCTGCACAAAGGTCTCAAGTACAAACTTTCCGCGTCCGGCGGGATCTTTCACAAGTGTGTTGAGCTTCCCGTCTGAAAACGTACCTGCGCCGCCCTCGCCGAACTGAACGTTGGAGTCCGGATCCAGCGCGCCGCTCTCCCAGAACCGTTCCACGTCTTTCTTTCTCTCCCGGACCGGCGCGCCTCTTTCAAGGACAAGAGGGCGGTATCCTTTCCCGGCCAGAAGGAAAGCGCAGAACAGCCCGGCAGGGCCGCTGCCGACGACAACAGGGCGGTGGCGCAGCTTTTTCTCTCCATGTTCCGGCGCCTGATAACGCGTCTCTGACGCCTGTCTCGCCTTTCCTTTCATGTGTTTCAGAATACGCTCTTCACCGGCCGCATTGACGTCTATAGAATATGAATAATAAAGATCCGGCTTTTTTCTGGCGTCCAGCGACCTTTTTCTTATCTGATAATGCTTCAGTTCATTCTTCGGGATATTCAGCGTGCGTAACAGCTTTTTCTCTAACTGCTCCTCTGTGTGTCCGACAGGGAGCTTTAACTGATCGATGCGAAGCATGAGCCCTCTCCTTTTCTCCATTCTCGTCTGTCGTTATGCATCAGTTTTTTGTATCGGCAAGGGACGCTGCCAGGCCTGCCGCGTGTCCGCTCGCCCAGGCAAACGTAAGATTATATCCGCCGCACATGCCGTCCACATCAAGCAGCTCGCCTGCAAGATGCAGTCCCGGCACATATGCGGATTCCATCGTCACAGGATCCACTTCCTTGGTATCGACGCCGCCGCAGCACACCTGGGCTTTCTCAAAAGGATTCGCCGCCGTGACGGAAACACGGAACTCTTTTATCATAGATGAGAGTGTTTTCAGCTCGCTGTCCGAGAGATCTCCCGCTTTTTTCTCCTCATGGATTCCGGACAGCCTGATCCACAGATCAGAGAGTTTTTGATGAAAGAGGCCGATCAGGAACATTCCCGCTTTCTTTTCAGGCCTTGTCCCCGCACGCGCTCTCAGGAAAGCATACATCTGTTCCCCGGTAAAGTCAGGCATGAAGTCAAGGAGCGCGTACACTTCTTTCTTCTCGTAGAGGAGCCGGGAAGCGTAACGGCTCACCTGGAACACCGGTATCCCGGAGATCCCGTAATCTGTAAGCTGTATCTCTCCCGTCTCCCTTGCGATGCACATCTCTTTCGTCCACACTGACACCGTCCCCTGTGCGCGGACTCCGGCAATGTCCTTAAAAAACTTCTCTCTGCACCGAAGCTGTACGAGCGCGGGGAGCACGGGAATGATCCTGTGTCCGAGCTTCTTCGCAAGATCATATCCCGATCCGTCAGATCCGGTGGAGGGGGCCGCCTTTGAACCGGCGCTGAGTATCACGCGGTCCGCACGGACGGTCCCCTTATCCGTGGAAATGACAAATCCTTTCTTCACCGGCCGCACATCCGTACAGTTGACACCTGTATGCACTTCGATATCCAGCCTGTCGATCTCCATCTGAAATGCATCAAGAACTGCTCTTGCCTGGTCGGAATTCGGATAGATGTATCCGTTCCTGTTTTTAGAGTAGATCCCAAGCCGGAGAAAAAACGAGATCACGGACTGGGCGTTGAAGTTTTCCACAACTTTCCACGGGAACGCCGGATCCTCCGAGTGATAGCAGACAGGTTCCTGCCGCGTGTTCGTAAAGTTGCATCTCCCATTCCCTGTGGACAATATCTTTTTCCCGATGCGGTCGTTGTGCTCCAGCAGGATAACGTGCGCACCGTTTGATGCGGCGGTCACGGACGCCATCATACCCGATGCCCCGCCGCCGATCACTGCGACTGTTCTCATAAAACTCTCCTTATCTCATCATCGCTCACCACCCCTGCGTCGACCAGGCTCTGCAGAGATTTTAATATTCCGAGCTTTGCATGGTTCCATGTAAGGCCGCCCTGGAAATACACGGCATAAGGCGGCCTGATCGGCCCGTCCGCCGACAGTTCGACAGACGAACCCTGCACGAACGCTCCCGCCGCCATGATCACGTCGCTGTCATATCCCGGCATCGCCCACGGTTCCGGGGACACATAGCTGTCCACCGGAGCGGCCGCCTGGATCCCCCGGCAGAATGCGATGACGCCCTCCGGAGAGCCCAGCGTAACAGCCTGGATGATATCATGACGTGATTCTCTGCTGTCCGGGATAACAGGAAAGCCAAGTCCCTCATAGATGCCCGCGGCAAACACAGCGCCTTTTAGCGCGCCGCACACAACGGCGGGAGCCAGAAAGAAGCCCTGATAAAAAGACTGCATCACTCCAAGCGACGCCCCCACTTCTCTCCCCAGTCCGGGGGCCGTCAGACGGCATGCGCAGTTTTCGATAAGCTCTCTCTTCCCGGCGATGTATCCGCCAATTGGCGCAAGACCGCCTCCCGGATTCTTGATAAGGGAGCCGACGGTCATGTCCGCGCCCACGTCTCCTGGCTCCATGCGCTCAACAAATTCCCCGTAACAGTTGTCGACCATGCATATCACATCCGGCCGTCTCTTTTTGATAAATGCGATCAGCTCTCCGATCTGTTCCACAGAGTAGCTTGGACGCGTCTGATATCCTTTTGACCGCTGGATCGTTACAAGTCTGGTCTTTTTGTTCAGCGCTCTTTCGATCGCGGGATAATCAAAAAGACCGTCCTTTGTAAGCTCCACCTGACGGTAGGTCACTTTGTATTCCGCAAGCGATCCCCGGGAGGGGCGGATACCGATCACTTCCTCGAGTGTGTCATAGGGCTTTCCTGCCGGAGAGAGCAGTTCGTCCCCCGGCCGGAGATTTGCCGAGAGCGCCAGCGCCAGCGCATGTGTCCCGCATGTGATCTGGGGACGCACAAGAGCCGCCTCTGTATGGAATGTCGATGCATATACAGCTTCCAGTGTGTCGCGCCCAAGATCATTGTAGCCGTAGCCGCTGACATAGTTAAAGCAGCTTTCGCTGACGCGGTTCTCCTGCATCGCATGAAGGACTTTGAGCTGATTATACTCTGCTGTGTCGTCAAACTGGCGGAAGCGCTCTCTCAGGCCCTCTTCTGTCTTCCTGCCATATGCCCGAACCACCCCGGAAATGCCAAGCTGTCCGTATATATATTCTGTATCAGTCATATTCATAGTTTATCTTTCCCCTGTTGATTTATTAGTCCTTTTCCCGTGAGATGTTCTTCGATCTTTTTAAGGAGGCTTATGTCATCCGGGCCGTCTGCAGAGCGGTCGATCCAGATGACGTCCCTCTCTCTTCTGAACCATGTGAGCTGCCGTTTTGCAAAATGGCGGGTATCTCTTTTTATGATGCGGACTGCCTCCTCAAGCGGGCACTCTCCCTCCAGATATGCATAGAGTTCTTTATATCCAAGCCCCTGCATGGAAGTTGCGTCCCGTCTGACGCCGCGCTCCTTTAAGTCGCGCACTTCATCCAGAAGTCCCTGTTCCATCATCTGATCCACTCTGCGGTCGATGCGCTCATAGAGCCGGCTCCGCTCATCTGTGAGCACGAAATATACATAGTCATAAGGAGAGTCTTTCCGTCTCTCCTCTTCGTTGTGTTCTGATATCTTTCCCCCTGTCTGATGGCGGAACTCCAGAGCCCGTATGATCCGCCTGACGTTATGCGGATGGATCTGTAAGGCCGCCTCAGGATCCGTTTCTCTAAGCATGCTGTAAAGATATTCCCCGCCTTTTTCAGCGGCAAGCTGCTCCAGACTGTGCCGGTAAACCCCGTCGCTTTCACTTTCTGTAAAATCGATATCATAGAGAAGCGCCTGGATATAGAAGCCGGTTCCTCCTGCCACGATCGGCAGCTTCCCTTTCCGGAGGATGTTTTCCATCGCTTCTTTCGCCATTTTCTGAAAACGGACGACATTAAACTCTTCCTCCGGTTCCAGCACATCCACAAGATAATGGGGGATGCCCCTCATCTCTTTTTCAGTTATCTTTGCGGAACCGATATCCATGCCCCGGTATACCTGCATGGAATCCGCAGATATGATCTCTCCCCCTGTCCGCCTGGCAAGCTGCACAGAGAGATCCGTTTTTCCGGCAGCTGTAGGGCCTGCCAGTATGATAAGCGGTCTTTTTGTCATCACACGATCCTCTTAAACTTTTTTTCAAGGTCTTTCTTTGTCATGGCAATGATCGTCGGCCGTCCGTGCGGGCAGTGATAGGGATTATCCAACGTCAGGAGTTCTTTGATCAGAGAGTCGACTTCCCTGGCAGAGAGACGGCTGTTCCCTTTTACCGCGGCCTTGCATGACATGGAAGCCACTTTTTCATCGATGAGTTCCGGCGTCATAGAGGTTGTAAGTCCGTCTGAAAGATCATCGAGCATCTCGATCAGGAGATCTTTTCTGGCGATCCCGAACAGATTGTCCGGCACTGCCCTTACAGCGTACTCTTCGCCTCCGAAAGGCTCGATCTCGAACCCGATGCGCGTGAACCGGTCCATATTCTCCTCAAGGAGCCGGGCCTCCTGCATAGAGAGCGACAGGATGACAGGAGGGCTTAGATACTGTGATGTGAATTCTCTCGTCTTCATCCCTTTCAGCGTGCGCTCATAGAGCACCCTCTCGTGCGCCGCATGCTGGTCTATGATATACAGACTGTCCTGATACTGTACGAGCCAGTAGGTGTCAAACGCCTGCCCGATCAGCTTATACTCTGCCCGCACCTCTCTTTTCAGGAAATTCTCATCAAAAAGATCAAGCTGCCGGGACGGCGCGGTCTCCTCCTTTGTATCCGCTCCGGGCGTTTCTTCGGACGGATGGGAACCGTAATGCACTGTTTCCCGTATCCGGTCCGCCTGCTCTTCCAGGCGATAGATGCCGCTCCTGTTGGACACTTCGGCCGAAGACGCTCTCCGGTGATACGCGGTAACGCGCTCTTTCATCTTTCGGATAAAATAATCCTCATCGTGCATCTCTTTGGATATCTCAGTCTCCTTTGATACTTCTGTCTCCTTTGGCTTTAGAAGAAAGGGGCTTGGCTCCTTCCCGACTTCCGTGCGGACTTCTCCCGCAGTCGGGACAGGATCAGGCGCCTCTGTTTTCTGGATGAGTTCAGGTTCAAGAAGGCGCCGGCGCACACTCTCAAACACAGTATTATAGACATCCTGCTGTCTCTGAAATCTCAGTTCCATCTTTGTTGGATGGACATTGATGTCGATCAATTCTCCGTCAATGTGGAAATGGAGCACGGCAAACGGGAATCTGTGCTGCATTGTAAAATCTTTGTAGGCATCCTCCAGCGCTTTTGATATCATCGCGCTCTTTACGTAACGTCCGTTCACAAAGAAATTTTCAAAGTTACGGTTTCCTCTGGTGATGACCGGTTTCCCGAGATAGCCGCTGATCTGAAGTCCGTCTTTCTCGTAGTCGACGTCCAGGAGGTTCGCCGCCACATCGCGCCCGTATATGCTGTATATCACGTCTTTTAGCTTTCCGTTCCCGGAAGTTCTCATCTTTTCCTGGCCGTTGTTGATGAACTTAAAAGACACTTCAGGATGCGAGAGAGCCAGATGCATGAGCAGATCCTGCACATGTCCCGCCTCTGTCATCGGCGTCTTTAAGAACTTTCTTCTTGCAGGAACATTGTAAAAGAGCTGACGGACAAGGAACATCGTGCCCTCCGGCGCCCCGGTCTCCTCCAGCGCGGTCTCTTTTCCGCCCTCAATGACATAGCGGGTACCTGTCTCTTCCTCCGCAGTCTTTGTCGTCAGCTCTGTCTGTGTCACGGCGGCGATACTTGAGAGCGCCTCTCCGCGAAAGCCAAGAGAACTGATATGTGCGATATCCTCGATACTGCTGATCTTACTCGTAGAATGCCGCAGAAAAGCGCTTCTCACCTCATCCCTGGGAATACCGCAACCGTTATCTGAGATGCGGATCAGTGAGATGCCGCCGTCTTTTATCTCTATCGTGACAGAAGATGCCTGCGCGTCGATCGAATTTTCCACAAGTTCTTTCACGATCGATGCAGGGCGCTCGATCACTTCCCCTGCGGCGATCTTATCGACCGTCACCTGATCAAGTACATGTATATGCGCCATGGCTGTCTCCTTTCTTCCTACCATCTGTTCCTGAGTCTGTTCTGCAGACGGTAGATCGTGTTGAGTGCGTCGATCGGCGTCATGTTGCCAACATCAAGGTTTTTGAGTTCTTCAATGACGTCATCGTCTTTCACCGTATCGAAAAGCGACATCTGAGCGATGTCTACTTCATCATACTTCCTCACTTTCGGCTTTTTCCCGGAAACTTTGTCTTTCACAGCGATCTCGCTGACTTTCGTAGTGATGTCTTCCTCGATCAGTTCCTCTACGATCTCCTTTGCCCGGTCGATGACCAGATCCGGCACTCCCGCCAGTTTCGCCACCTGTATGCCGTAGCTTTTGTCTGCTCCGCCTTTTACGATCTTCCTTAAGAATACGATATCGTCTCCCTTTTCCTTGACCGCGATGCAGTAATTGTTCACATTCTCGATCTTGCCCTCAAGCTCTGTGAGCTCGTGGTAATGTGTTGCGAAAAGCGTTTTGGCTCCCAGGAGACGGCTGTCGCTGATATATTCCATGACCGCCCATGCAATGGACAGACCGTCGAACGTGCTCGTACCGCGCCCGATCTCATCCAGGATCAGAAGACTTTTTGACGTCGCATTTCTCAGGATATTTGCCACCTCAGTCATCTCCACCATAAATGTACTCTGCCCGGACGCCAGGTCATCGGACGCTCCCACTCTTGTAAAGATCCGGTCTGAGAGACAGATGTTGGCGCTCTTTGCCGGCACAAAGCAGCCGATCTGAGCCATGAGGGTGATCAGCGCGGTCTGTCTCATATAAGTAGATTTTCCGGCCATATTGGGTCCGGTTATGATCGCTATCCTGTGCTTTTTATCGTCAAGATATGTATCGTTGGCAATGAACATCTCGTTTGGGATCATCCTTTCCACGACCGGATGTCTGCCCTCTCTGATATCGATGATCCCCTTTTCGTTGATCTTTGGACGTACATATCCGTTCCGTTCCGCCACAAGAGCGAGTGAGGTGAACACATCGAGCGCCGCAACTGCTTTTGCCGTCTGCTGGATGCGTTCCACCGCAGAACTGATCTTCTCCCTCACCTCTGTGTATAGTTCATACTCCAGCGCGTACAGCTTGTCCTCAGCCCCGAGGATCATATCCTCCAGTTCTTTTAATTCAGGGGTGATATAACGCTCGGCATTGGCAAGCGTCTGTTTGCGCGTATAGTATTCCGGGACAAGGTTTTTATACGAGTTGGTCACTTCAAGGTAGTACCCGAACACCTTATTGTATTTGATCCTCAGATTCTTTATCCCGGTCTTTTCCCGCTCATCCTCCTCAAGCTTCGCCAGCCAGTTTTTTCCGTCTGACTTCGCCCGTCTGAGCTTATCCACCTGTTCGTTATAACCGTCGCGGATGATATTTCCCTCTTTCATGGCGACCGGCGGATCCTCGCATACAGCGTTCTGTATGAGTTCGCACAGATCCTCCAGAGGATCAAGATCTGCGCATATCTGCTTTAAGAGATCGCACTGCATGGCCTGAAGGATATGGCGTATCGGCGGGAGCATCTCAAGAGATGTGCAAAATGCCGTCAGGTCGCGAGGATTCGCAGAGCCGTATGTGATCTTCATTATCAGTCTTTCGATATCATAGACCGGAGAGAGATATTCTCTGATCTCCTCGCGGGAGATCGCTTCACTTTGAAACTCTTCGACCGCGTCAAGACGTTTTTCGATCTCTCTTTTGTCTATCAGGGGCTGCTCCACGTATTTGCGCAGCGTCCTGGCTCCCATGGCAGTCTTCGTCCTGTCGAGCACCCACAGAAGAGATCCCCTCTTCTGCTTCTCCCGGAGCGTTTCGCACAGTTCCAGGTTGCGGCGCGTCGAGCTGTCGATCATCATGTATCTGCCTGAAGTATAAGGCGAGATGTGCGTCAGGTTGGACAGATCGTTCTTCTGTGTCTCTATAAGATACAGAAGGAGCGCCCCGGCGCTTATAACGCCGCAGTCATAGTCCGCAAGCCCAAGCCCTTCAAACGACGACACTTTAAAATGTTCCAGAAGTTTCTGACGGCACACGGAATCGTCGAAATACCATGCATCCAGCGAGCAGATCGTGATCCCGAGGCGCCCTTTCAGTTCTTCAAGGTCCATGCCGCTCATGTAAAACGCCTCGTTGCATATGATCTCTGACGGCGAAAACCGGCAGATCTCATCCATCAGTTTCGCGCTGTCTTCTATCTCCGTCACAAAGTAATCTCCGGTCGTGATATCCGCCACAGAGACGCCGTACCGGTCTGCGATATAGACAATACACATAATATAGTTGTTCCTGGATTCATCCAGAGACTGCGTATCCAGATTCGTTCCCGGAGTCACTATGCGCACGACCTCTCTCTTTACAAGGCCTTTCACCGTCTTTGGATCCTCCACCTGTTCACAGATCGCCACTTTATATCCTTTTGTCACGAGTCTGTTCAGATAACTCTCAACTGCATGGTAAGGGACGCAGCACATGGGCGCCCGCTCTTCCTGGCCGCAGTTCTTTCCTGTCAGCGTGATCTCCAGTTCCCTGGAAGCGGTCAGTGCGTCGTCAAAGAACATTTCGTAAAAATCGCCTAATCTATAGAACAGAATGCAGTCCGGATACTGGGATTTTGTCTCCATGTACTGTTTCATCATTGGTGTTAATTCAGCCAAATTCTTACTCCTTATCCTGTAAAATATATGAAATTTCCGCGGATGTATTATAGCATTTTTGAGAATCGACTTCAACCGCTGAAAAATTGTAATGGATTTTCCTGCCGCTCCATGATACACTGGTCACATAATAGTTCAAGGGGGATATACATATGTTTCGTTTACCGGATTTTCCGCCTCATATGCGTCAGGCGGCAGACAGAAAGGCCAAGAACTGGTTCATTGAATTACTGATTTTCTTTCTTGTTTTTCTTGTATCGTCTTCGGCTATGAGTATTGTCATGGTCGCAGGCATAGTCCTCACAGCTCTCACCGACAGGGATTTCATGGTCCTCATGGCAGAGAGCGGACCCGGGCAGATCGAATTGCTTACAGAGGTTTTGATAACGTCTGATCCTGTCATGCTGGTCTCACTGTTTTCCAACGCTGTCATGATCCTCGTCACGGTTCTGTTCTGCATCGTCCTGCAGAAAAGAACGGCCGCCTCGATGGGGTTTGTCCGTCTGAGGATCGTCCGGCATTATCTGACAGGCGCGGCAGTCGGCCTCATTCTGTTTGGTTCTGTCACTCTCCTCAATGTGCTGACCGGCTCTTTGACGATAGACGGGATATCTCCGGATTTTTCACTTCTCTTTTTCCTGCTGTTCGCCGTCGGCTTCGGGATCCAGGGAATGGCGGAAGAAGTGCTCTGCAGGGGATATTTCATGGTATCTGTCGGGCGCAGATATCCGGTTGCGGCAGCCATAATCCTCAACTCCTGTGTGTTCTCTCTGCTGCATATCCTGAATCCGGGAGTTTCCGTACTTGCCATCGTCAATATCCTGCTGGTCGGGATCGTCTTCTCCGTGTATTTTCTGCGCACCGGAAATATATGGGGTGTGGGCGCGTTCCATTCTGTATGGAACTTTGTGCAGGGCAATGTATTCGGGATGGAAGTAAGCGGCATGAAGTTTTCCTGCTCTCTCTTTTCTTCTTCCGCCAATCCGGAGGGAGCGTTCTGGAACGGCGGCGCCTTTGGGCCTGAGGGCGGATTCTCTGTGACAGTCGTCCTGACAGTCGCGCTCATCATCCTGATAGTCGGAAAAAGGCCGTCAGTCCGTGAAGAGGCGCAGGGCGGGCAGGACATTCAGAGAACGTGAAATCCCGGCATCTTTTCACCGTACAGATAATGGAGCAGATACCCGCTCAGCAGGATCCCCACGGCGCACAGCCCGGAAAAAATGATCGTAAAAGGGAGACATATCTGCCCCATGATCTGGAACGGCTGATCCGTATAGTCCCACACATTCCATTTCATGACCTTATTTACAAGTATCCCTGTGATAAACTCGCTCGCCGTCACAAAGACGACGCACCATCCCACCTGTTTCCACAGCGGCTCCTCCCATCCTGTCCATATTCCCTGCTGCGCAAAGAAAACAAAGCACAGCCCGCCCAGCAGGAACATAGACCAGTGGGAAAAACCACGGAAAGCCACTTCAAAGTTGTAGTAGAGCGCACCGCCCAGAGTCCAGAGAAATAAATATTCGCTCAGTCGTTTCACAGTAAGTAACCTCGTTTTTCTTTTATGTCCGATCCGAAATACGGATCCCTGTCTAAATACATTTACAGATAGTCTGAGCTTTTTCGGCCTGATTTATGAGCGATCGCCCCTGAATTTTTTGATCTTATCAAAACGCGCAGCGCCGGTGTGCAGCAAATAAAACAGACGCATAACAGATCTCTTTCCAGTAGCCTGCTATGCGTCATATGTCTGATTTATATCCTGTCTCTACTCTGCCACATCCCGGATGCTGAAGCTGAATCTTCCCATCTTATCTTTTCCGAGACACACCGCTTTTACCACGTCGCCGACAGAAAGGACGTCCTCTACTTTATTGACTCTTTGTTTCGCGATCTTGGAAATGTGGACGAGTCCCTCTTTGCCGGGAGCAAACTCAAGGAAAGCGCCAAAGTCCTTGATACTTACGACTTTGCCCTCAAACACCTGTCCGGCCTCGAATTCCGTCACGATTGTATGGATGAGTTTCGCCGCTTTGTCCATTCCCTCTTTTTCTGTACCGCAGATAGATACAGAACCATCGTCCTCGATGTCGATCTTGACGCCGGTCTGTTCGATGATCGCGTTGATCGTCTTTCCTCTCTGGCCGACCACATCGCCAATCTGCTGCGGATCGATCTGCATCTGGATGATCTTGGGCGCATACGGCCCGACTTCCGGCCTGGGCTCTGCGATCGCCTTGTTCATAACTTCGTCGATGATATAAGTCCTTGCTTTTTTGGTCGCGTCGATCGCTTTCTCAATGATCGCCCTTGTCAGTCCATGGATCTTGATATCCATCTGGATAGCCGTGATACCCTTATGCGTACCTGCCACTTTGAAGTCCATATCCCCGAAGAAATCCTCGAGTCCCTGGATATCTGTCAGGACAAGGTAATCATCGTCCGTCTCTCCGGTCACGAGCCCTGCAGAAATACCTGCAACAGGAGCTTTGATCGGTACGCCGGCCGTCATAAGAGACATACTGGACGCACACACGCTTGCCTGCGAGGTAGAACCGTTCGACTCAAACGTCTCGGATACTGTCCGGATAGCATACGGGAATTCGGATTCGTCCGGGAGGACAGGAAGAAGAGCTTTCTCCGCAAGCGCCCCGTGTCCGATCTCACGGCGTCCCGGCCCTCTGGAAGGCTTTGTCTCTCCCACAGAATAAGACGGGAAATTGTAGTGGTGCATATATCTCTTGGACGTCTCAGACTCGTCCAGTCCGTCGAGTCTCTGCGCCTCTGAGAGCGGCGCCAGCGTCGTAACCGTGCAGATCTGTGTCTGTCCTCTCGTGAACATGGCGGAACCATGTACTCTCGGGATAAGGTCCACCTCTGCCGAGAGCGGACGGATCTGATCGATGGCACGGCCGTCGGGACGTTTATGATCTTTGAGAATCATCTTTCTTACTGTTTTCTTCTGATACTGGTAGACAGCCTCGCCAAGAACCTCGAGCCATTCCTCATTTTCTGCAAAAGCATCTTCCAGCTTTTCCTTAATGACGCGGATGTTCTCTTCCCGTGTCTGCTTGTCGTCTGTGAATACGGCTTCCTCCATCTCCTGAGGCGGAACGATCTCCCTGATAGCGGCAAAGAGCTCCTCCGGTACAGCGCAGCTCTCATACGCATGTTTTGTCTTGCCGCATTCTGCAACAATGGTATCAAAGAACGCGATAACTTTCTGATTGAGCTCATGCGCGGCAAAGATCGCCTCGATCATGCGATCTTCCGGCACTTCATTGGCGCCTGCTTCGATCATGATTACTTTTTCCCTTGTAGAAGCCACCGTAAGAGAAAGGTCGGACACCTCTCTCTGAGCTGCAGAAGGATTAAAAACAAGCTCTCCGTCCACAAGGCCTACCTGCGAGGATGAGATCGGGCCGTCAAAGGGAATGTCAGAAATACTCGTCGCAAGAGAAGCTCCGAGCATAGCTGTCAGTTCCGGGCTGCAGTCCTGATCCACCGACATGACGAGATTCTCAAGTGTGACGTCATTTCTGTAGTCTTTCGGGAAAAGCGGGCGCATCGGTCTGTCGATGACGCGGTCTGTCAGGATCGCATTCTCTGACGCCTTTCCCTCTCTCTTATTAAAGCCGCCCGGTATCTTGCCCACAGCATAAAGTCTCTCGTTGTACTCTACGCTGAGCGGGAAAAAGTCGATCCCGTCTCTCGGCTTCTCGGATGCTGTGGCTGTACAGAGCACTGTCGTATCTCCGTAATGCATCAGAACAGCGCCGTTCGCCTGTTTTGCCACTCTGCCGACGTCGACGCGCAGCGTCCGCCCGGCAAGTTCCATTTCATACTTCTTGTACATCTTTTTCTCCTTTTCCTGTCTTGATCTGTTCCTGCGGACAGATGTCTCCGAAACTACTGAAAAAAGCACTGACGCGGACATGAATGCGCTTTTCAGTGGTCTCGGTTACGTGTAGCTGTCCGCAATCTTAAATATTATATCATACCACATGTCATAAGGCAATGAAAAACGGAACAGAGTTAAATCTGTCCCGTCTTTTGTCTTCTTCATGCAGAACCCGGTTATTTTCTGAGTCCGAGTCTCTCGATCAGTGAACGGTATCTCTCGATATCGATCTTCTTCAAGTATGCAAGAAGTCCTCTTCTCTGACCTACCATTTTCAGAAGTCCTCTTCTTGAGTGGTGGTCTTTCGGATTGGACTTGAAGTGCTCTGTCAGCTCGTTGATCCTGGCAGTCAGGATAGCTACCTGTACTTCCGGTGATCCCGTATCGCCTTCCGTTCTTCCATACTCTTTGATGATTGCCTGTTTCTTTTCTTTAGCGATCATTTTTTCTCCTCCTTAAAACACTGTGTAAAAGCCGGATATTAAGTAACGGTTGGAGTGATCCGCTTACCGAACATCGGCTCTGGCTGTAACCTCAGTCAGTATAGCACATTGAACAGTAGTTGTAAAGCTGTTTTTCAGGTTTCTCCATGCGTCCGGAAATACCTCTCTCCATATTTCATGTCGCTTATGACCTGGTTTTTGAGTTCCTCAAGAGAGCCGAACTTTGTCTCCGGCCGCTCGAAATCACAGAACCGGGCCGTAACCTCTTTCCCGTATGCATCGCCTTCGTACCCATAGACGTACACTTCCAGCAGCCGCCGGTGTTCGTCTGTTACCGTAGGCTTGACGCCTGCGTTGCCAACAGCATTATACCACTGACCATCGATCTTCACCCGGCAGGCATATACCCCGAACCTTGGAAGGATCTTTCTGTCTTCCGGTTCGATGTTCATAGTCGGAAATCCAAGCGTACGCCCAAGCTGTCTTCCGTGCTGTACGATCCCTGTCATCTCGTACGGATATCCGAGGAGCGTCTCCGCCAGACGCACGTTTCCCTGTGCCAGCGCGTCTTTGATAAAAGTGCTGCTGATGACAGTACCGCAGTACCGCTCTTTTTCGATCACATCCACACTGTATCCGTATTGCTCTGCATATTCTTTGAGCATCCGGGCATTCCCCCGTTTTCCACGGCCAAAAGTGAAATCTGTCCCGACCACGATATGAGATACCCGAAAAGTATCCATAAGTATATGCTCAATGAACTCCCCGGCCTCCATTTCTCTTAGCTTTTCTGTGAACGGACAGTCGATCAGCCAGTCCACCTTTCTTTCAAGGTGCTCTCTTCTCTCCCGGTTCGTCATCAGAGATTCCCTGTGCATATCAAAAGCGCATACAACAGTTTCGCACCCGTCTGAGGCGTATTCAAGGATCTTCCCGATCAGTTTCTGATGTCCCCTGTGCAGACCGTCGAACTTTCCAATCGTAATGGCAGTCCTCTTTTTCCCGCTGTAGGATTCGATCCCGGTGATATATCTCATAACGCTTCAAGTCCTTTCCTTTATCTGATCCGGATCCAGAAACATCTTCTCAGGACGGAGTTTCTTTCCATTTTTATCGCAGTGGTAAATGCCGATAAAATGGCCCGCTCCGTCATACAGGCGGTACTGTCCGTCAGCAGTCACGCACTTTGCGTCGCCTGGCAGCGGCATGATCTGTTCTTGGCCGAGCGGATTGCCGTTGTAGGCGAGAGATGCATATCTGTTTTCCACCGTTATCTTCTTAAGATCCGCGAACACGCTGTCAAGAGGGAACAGGATCTCCTCCAGCCGTTTCTCAGACACCGCACGTTCCACTTCATCCAGTCTGACGCTCTCATCTACAGAAAACCGGCCTGACCGCGTTCTCAGAAGAGATTCCATACAGCCGCCCGTCCCCAGCTTCTGGCCGATGTCATGACAGAGCGTCCTGATATATGTTCCTTTGGAGCACGTTACTTCCATGCGGACGCGGGGCATGCTGATATCAAGGATTCGGATGTCAAATAATGTCACACGGCGGCTTTTTCGCTCGACCGTCTTCCCTTCACGCGCAAGCTCATAGAGTCTCCTGCCCTCATATTTCAGAGCGGAATACATCGGCGGCACCTGATCGCAGACGCCGATAAAGCTGCGGATGCACTCTGCTACATCAGTCTCTGCAACTCCCTTTGTCGGAAACTCCCCAATCACCTGACCTGTGATATCCTGCGTATCCGTTGTTTTCCCCAGCAACAGAACCGTCTCGTACGTCTTGTCCCTGTCTGTGAGCAGGCCGCACACTTTTGTGGCGCGCCCGAGACAGACAGGGAGCACCCCTTCCGCATCCGGATCCAGGGTGCCCGTATGTCCGATCTTTTTCTGGCTGACGATCCCGCGCAGCCGTGCCACAACATCATGAGAAGTATAACCTTTTTCTTTATAGATATTCAGGATGCCGTTGATCATAATTCCTGCTCCTGCTCTTCTTCATGCTTAAGCTGATGGACGATGCGCGCTGTTATATTGTTGATGACGTCGTGGCTGGAACCCTCCATCGTAACGCCTGCGGCGCGGACATGCCCGCCTCCTCCGTAATATTTTGCGATCTCGCTTACATCCACCAGGCCTTTCGAGCGAAGGCTCACTTTGAATTTCTGCGGAGCCAGCTCGTGGAGGAAGATAGCGACTTCGACGCCTTTTGTCATGCGGAGCTGGCTTACGATCCCTTCAAGATCGGCCGGCGCCGCGTGGAAGAAGTCCATGGACTTTTTCCTGATCACTGATATAATGCATTTCTTATCCATGATGAGCATGCTCTCAAGAAGAGCCCTTCCCAGGATCTGGTTCTGTATGTATGTTTTCTCATAATACGTCTTCTCTATAATCTTGCTCGCGTCGATCCCCTTTCTCATAAGAGCCGCGGCAGTCTCCATCGTCTCCGGCGATGTGCAGGAGTACTGGAAAACGCCTGTGTCGTGAGCAATTCCCATGTACAGAGCCTCCGCTGAAGCTCTGCTTATCTTGTCAGTATCCAGGAGCGTAAACACAAGTTCTGATGTGGAACTCGCATCAGGCACGATATAATTTTCATCTGCAAATGCATCGTTGCTGACATGATGATCGATGCACAGCGTCTCTTTCGCCGCCTCGAACAGCGGTCTTGAAAAGCCGAGACGCTCAGGATCTCCGCAGTCCAGACAGATAAACAGGTCGTACGGCTCCCCGTCCAAAGCTTCTGTCTTTACTTCATCCGTTCCGTTTATGATGCGGTATGCCTCCGGAACCGTCTCAAGATATACGTCCGCACTGATGTCGGGATACTGTTCTTTCAGATAGAGATACAGGCCCATGCACGAGCCCACACAGTCGCCGTCCGGGCGGACGTGACCGCCCAGAGCGACTTTTCTTTTCCCTTTCAGGATGTCATTTAATACAATCTTCATGCTATTCTTCAGCTCCATTATCCGAATCTCTGGTCACTTCGTTTATCTTCTTACTGATATTTACCCCATATTCAATGGACTGGTCCGCGATGAACCGGATCTCCGGGGTGTTCCGCATATTGACCGTATGCGCCAGTTCCCGGCGGATATATCCCTCCGCACTCTGCAGTCCTCTGATCGTGTCTTTCTGGGCTTTCTCATCCCCAAGGACACTGATATACGCCTTACATGTCTTTAAGTCCGGAGCAACTTCCACAGCTACCACGGAAGTCATCGGCGCAACCCTGGGATCTTTGATCCCGCTGCGTATGATGTTGCTCAGTTCCCGCTGAACCTCAGCGTTTACACGTGTATTTTTAATACTGTTCTTTCTCATTGCCGCTCCTTTTTGCGAAGACTATTTCCGTTCTGTCTCCACCATCTTATATGCTTCTACGTTGTCTCCCTCTTTGATGTCATTGTAATTCTCGAATACAAAACCACATTCATATCCGGCCCTGACTTCCTTTACGTCGTCTTTGAATCTCTTAAGCGACGCAAGCGGTCCGTCGAATACCACAATGCCGTCCCTGATCAGACGGACAGAGCAGTTTCTCTCAAAGATACCGTCCTGTACATACGCTCCTGCGATCGTACCCACGCCGGAAGCCTTGAATATCTGCCGCACCTCTGCGTGGCCGAGGATCTTCTCCTCGAAAATCGGATCGAGCATACCTTTCATAGCTGCCTCCACATCCTCGATCGCACTGTAGATCACACGATACAGCCGGACATCCACGCCCTCACGCTCGGCAATGTCTTTCGCCGTCGCATCCGGCCGGACATTGAAGCCGATGATGATCGCATTGGACGCCGATGCAAGGATTACGTCGGACTCGTTGATCGCTCCGACTCCTCCGTGGATCACCTTGATCACGACTTCATCGTTGGAGAGTTTGAGGAGACTCTGCCTGAGCGCCTCCACAGAACCCTGTACGTCCGCTTTCACTACGATATCAAGCTCTTTGAGATTGCCCTCCTGGATCTGATTGAACAGATCGTCAAGGGACATCCTGGATTTAGTATCTTCAAGAAGTTTCGCTTTATTCTGAGCAATGAACGTCTCTGCGAAGTTTCTCGCTTCTTTCTCTGAATCGCATCCGACAAACACTTCGCCGGCATTCGGCACTTCGTTTAATCCGAGGATCTCTACCGGCTGGGACGGCCCTGCCTCTTTCACCCGTCTTCCTCTGTCGTCCATCATGGCGCGCACACGGCCGTGAGCGCTGCCCGCCGCGATCGCATCGCCCACGTTAAGCGTCCCTTTCTGTACGAGAACAGTTGCGACAGAACCCTTTCCTTTGTCAAGCTCAGCTTCGATCACAAGACCTCTTGCCGCGCGGTTCGGATTCGCCTTAAGTTCCATCACTTCAGCGGTGAGCAGGATCATCTCAAGGAGTTCCGGGATTCCTTCTTTCGTATGTGCGGATACCGGTACAAATACCGTACTTCCGCCCCAGTCCTCCGGGATAAGCTCATACTCTGTCAGTTCCTGCTTCACTCTCTCGATGTTCGCTCCCGGCTTGTCGATCTTATTGATCGCCACGATGATCTCTACTCCGGCTGCCTTTGCATGGTTGATCGCCTCTATCGTCTGAGGCATCACGCCGTCGTCCGCGGCAACGACAAGGATCGCGATATCCGTCGAACTTGCGCCTCTCATACGCATGGACGTAAACGCTTCGTGTCCGGGAGTGTCGAGGAAAGTGATCTTCTCTCCATTGATCTCCACGACATATGCGCCGATGTGCTGTGTGATCCCGCCGGCCTCCCGGTCCGTTACATTTGTATCCCGGATCGCGTCGAGCAGAGACGTCTTGCCGTGGTCGACATGGCCCATCACGCAGACGACAGGAGGCCGCTTCACCATCAGAGCCTCGTCTTCTTCATCCTCTTTCAGCAGTTCTTCGATCACATCGACAACTTCCTCTTTCTCGCAGAGAATGTCAAAATCAAGCGCGATCTCCTCTGCTGTTTCATAATCGATCTCCTGATTTACTGTAACGACTTTGCCCTGAAGGAAAAGTTTCTTAATGATGACCGACGGCACGACTTTCATCTTGTCGGCCAGTTCTTTGATCGTAAGCGCCTCAGGAATAACGATCTGCCTGATCTTCTCTTCTTTCTTTTCCTCCTGCCTGGGCTGCGGTCTTTTTGCCTCGGCTACCTGTTTCTGCTTTCTGACTTTTCTTCCCCTGCCCTCAAATGCTTCGTCTCTGTATTCTTTTTTCTTATTATCCCTCTCCTTATCTTTCGCCTTGTTCCTCTGGCTCTTCTGCTGTTCCATCACAGGAGCGCTCACATCGTCCCTGCGGGCATCCCGGCGCTCTCCCCTCGGATTCTGGCCGACACGCTGATCCCGGCCGCCTCTCTCCTGGCGTCCCGGTCGTCCGCTCCCGAAAGAACGTCCTCCCTGGCCCCTGTCTGAGCGCGCCGGACGCTCTGACGCACCTTTCTCAGCCCGCGCCTGTCTGTCCGGCGTCTGCCCTCTGTCAGAACGCGGCTGTCTGTCAGATGTTCCCTGGCGAGACGGACGGTCTGCGCCCCTCTCGGCGCGCGCCGGACGCTCTGGAGGTCTCTTCCCGTCAGACGCCGCCTGCAAAGCGCTCTGCTGTACGGACTCCGCTCTCTCGGGACGGCCGGCTGCCGCTCTGTTCTCTCCCTGCGTCTTGTTTTCGGCTGCCGGCCTCGGAGACGGATCGGAACGTTCCGGACGTGCCGCGGGCTGCTTTGGCTCTGAGAGCCGGCTTTCCCCGGCCGGACGTGTCCCGGACGCCGGACGCTCCGGACGTGCAGGTCTCTCTCCCGCCGGACGTGCTCCGTGTGCCGGACGGTTCCCCGGCTGACCGGGACGTGCCGGGCGCTGAGCGGGGCGGCTTCCCTGTATACGGCTGCTGTTTTTTGAGTTCTGCGGGCGTATCACGAAAGCGAGATTCTTCTTTTTGGGCGCTGCGCCCTCCTTTGCTGCCGGCTGTTCCGCCGGTTTTGCCTCTGTTTTGTCGTCAGTTTTTGATTTTTCTCCGGCTTTGGAAGAGAGCTCCGCCCGGATTTTATCTGCCACGCTGTGCTCAACCGTGCTCATATGGTTTTTGACTTCGATATTTTTCTTCTGAAGAATGTCTACAAGTTCTTTATTTTCGATCCCCAGCTCTTTCGCCAGCTCATGTACCCTCATTTTTGTCATATTAACTACCTCCTTTATGCAATATCCTCTCGGTTTTTTAACTCTTTTAGAATCCCGTCTGCAAATCCTTCGTCCAATATCGCCAGAGATGCACGGAATTCCTTTCCCATTGCATGCCCTAAGGTATCTTTATCTCCGTAAATATAAATTGGAACTCTGTAAAATTCACACATATTCCGAAACTTTTTCTTTGTGTTGTCTGATGCGTCAGACGCAACAATCACAAGACGCGCGTTTCCTGATCTGACCGCATTCTCCGTCATCGTCTCTCCGCTTGTGCATCTGCCTGCCCGCAATGCAAGCCCGATCAGAGACAGGATCTTATCCCTCTGCTTCAATCTCACCCATCTCCTTTTCCAGTCTGTCATATACTTCCTGCGGGATCTCCTGTTTAAAAGAGCGCTCCAGCCCTTTTGAACTCACCGCACGGCGGAAACATTCCACGGACCTGCATATATATGCGCCCCGGCCGTTCTTCTTTCCCGCGGCGTCTACAACGAACTCTCCGCTCTCGGTCCTGAGTATGCGCATCAGGTCTTTTTTCGGCTTCATCTCTGCGCATCCCACACATTTTCTCATTGGGATCTTCTTTCTTACTGCCAAACAACCCACTCCTTCAGATTTATATCTTATTGATCCTCTGTCTCAACGAACCGGATCTCCCCGCCGTCTTCTTCCTGTGCAAGGTCCCCGTAAGGCTCCTCATCCAGCGGCCCGCCATAGTCTTCGTAGTTCTCATAAGCGTCGTCGCCGTAACCGACGTCTTCATATCCGTCGTAATCCTCCTCATAGTCTCCGGTATAACCCTCTTCGCCTATGAGTCCCATCTGTTCCATATAGTTTTCAGGAAGATCGCCTGCTTCGATCGCCTGCGTCTCACTCTTGATATCGATCTTGTAGCCCGTAAGCCTTGCTGCAAGACGGGCGTTCTGTCCTTCTTTTCCGATGGCAAGCGAGAGCTGATAATCCGGGACGATCACGTTCGCCACTTTCTCTTCAGGATCCGCCATGACTGAGATGACCTTTGCCGGACTCAGTGCATTTTCAATGAGAAGCGCCGGGTTTTCATCCCAGTTGATGATATCGATCTTCTCACCCCGAAGCTCCTGGACGACCGCGTTGACTCTTGCTCCGTTCATGCCTACGCAGGCTCCCACCGGATCGACGTTCGGATCGTTGGACCACACTGCCATCTTTGTGCGGGATCCGGCCTCGCGGGCAATGCTCCTGATCTCCACAGTGCCGTCGCGCACCTCGGCTACTTCTGCCTCGAAAAGGCGCTTTACAAGCTCCGGGTGTGTACGGGAGACAAGGATCCTCGGACCTCTCGGTGTGTTCTTTACTTCCACCACATAGAGCTTGATGCGCTCTGTCGGCCTGAACGTTTCCCCTTTCACCTGCTCATTCTCAGTGAGCATAGCGTCTGCTCTCCCAAGGTTAATGCTGATATTTTTTCCTACATAACGCTGAACGATACCCGTCACGATATCTTTCTCTTTCTCAAAATACTGATCGAATACAACTTTCCGCTCTTCTTCACGGATTTTCTGAAGTATCAGGTTCTTTGCATTCTGCGTCGCGATACGCCCGAATTCCCTGGAGTGTACCGGTATCTGAGCGATATCTCCGACCTGGAGGGACGAATCGATCTTATCCGCTTCCTCAAGACTGATCTCCAGCGCCGGGTTCGTCACTTCTTCGACGACCGTCTTCTCCGCATAGACTGCATAATCACATGTCTCCCGATCCATGACCACTTTGATGTTCTCGGCAGTCCCGAAATGGTTCTTGCAGGCGCTGATCAGTGAATTCTCGATCGCATCCATCATAACGTCTCTGCTGATGTTCTTTTCCTTTTCAAGGATTGTCAATGCTTCCATTAACTCTGTGTTCATTCTTACGCTTCCTCCTAAAAATCAATTAAAAATCCAAAGCCAGACGGATCAGTGCGATGTCCGCACGTTTAAATGTCTGTTCTGTATCATCTTCATACGCGATCGTGACAGTTTCTCCGTCATATCTCTTAAGTATTCCCGTAAATTCTTTCTGCCGGTCTATGGCGCGGTAAGTGCGGATCTCCACTTCCTCACCGATACTCCTGGCAAAATCTTTTTCTTTCTTAAGAGGTCTTCCAAGACCGGGGGAACTCACCTCAAACACATACGAGTCTTCGATATAGTCTTTCTCGTCAAGAATATCCGAGAACCGTCTGCTGACCGCCTCGCAGTCGTCTACTGTGATGCCGCCCGGTTTGTCGATATATGCCCGAAGATACCAGACGCCCCCCTCTTTTACGTACTCCACATCCACCAGTTCAAATCCCAGTCCTGTAACGACCGGCTCCAGGAGCTCTTCAGTCTTCTGTTCATATTCTTCTCTTCTGGACACGTTATACTTCCTTTCCTTTATGATATTCTGTTTCATACAGCACAGCGGGTACACTCTGCAATGTTCCCGCACCAACAAAGAAGAGTGAACTTTCGTTCACTCTTCTGCCGGGTTCCTTATGTAACTGTTTATAACACTAACACTTTTTGATGTAAAAATCAAGAGGTTTTTCCTGCATTTTCTAATATTATCTTTCAAAAAATGCCAGAAATAAATATAAGGAATCCTTTTCAACCGAAAACCGACATATCAATAATCCGGTCTGCTTGTTTTGCCATCTCGTTATTATGAGTGACCATGATTACTGTTTTATTATATTTCCCTGACAGATCTTTCAGCAGATGAAAGGACTTATCCGCCGCCACCTGATCAAGCGCCCCTGTAGGTTCATCTGCCAGAACCACTCCTCCTGGCTTTACAAGTGTGCGTGCCAGTGCGACTCTTTGCTGTTCTCCTCCTGATAATGTGTTTACTCTTTCATCTTTCAATGGCAAAAGATCCACTTTCTGCAGGATTTCTTCTATTTTTTTCAGTTTATCTTTTTGGGAACAGTCCACAAAATTCATTGCCAGATAAAGATTCTGGCAAATTGTCATTTCTGTTATCAGAGCAAACGACTGAAATAAATAGTTTATCGTTTTTCTCCGAAGATGCGTTGCTTCCCTGCTTTCAATTTCAGGTAGTTTCTTGCCGCATATTTTTATCTTTCCTTTATCATAAGTTTCGAGAGCTCCAATCATATTCAATAATGTAGACTTGCCACAACCTGACGGACCAACTAAAGCGATGAACTCTCCTTGTAATACAGAAAAACTTATATTATCAAAGATTACCCGTGATCCAAATCTTTTTGTTACATTTTCTACTTCTACTGCTTTCACCATAATATCAATCTCCTTTAAACGCCAGCAATACTCTTTCTAATTCATTTCGCGACATATATTTTATAAATATCAGCGCCTGTAACAATAAAACCAGTACCATGAGCATAAAACCAAATTTAGATTGCAAGATTAGCATTGTAAGAAGTTCAATTCCGCCCACTCCTGCCAGAAATATAACCGGCCCTCTGTAAATCTGCCAGAAACTGAATCCCAAAAATTTTTTTACGTTTATTTTTTCCTGATTTGCAATTCGGAAAATTGTCGCCAATATAATTAACAGGCCGATTAAAATGACAAGCAGGACAAGGAAAACCAGCCCGAACCATGACATCGTCAACCATAATTCTTTTTGCAGTCCATCTATATAATTTGATACCTTTGAAAACGTTATCTCATTATCTGATAAATGATACTGTGCAAAAACAGATGGATCTGTATACTTAACCATTGTCGCTTCATCAGAGAATTTTATATACCCCTCAAATCCGTTTGCCCTCAAACTCTCCGTTTCAAAATATCTCATATTTTCAGGAGTAGCAATATAAATGACAGGTTCCTTTGTAACTGACGAGTGTTCAGATGCTGTTGCCCAGGTAAAAAAATCTGTATCCGCCTCGTATGTTGAATATTCAAATTGAGGATGTTTTGTAAATCGGGTCTGAATATCACCATCACTGAGATTTTTGGCAGTACTTTCCTCAAACCATCTTTCTATCTGACTCCGATTTGTTTCTGACATATTTTCCGGAAACAGATATACCCTTGTCCCTTTTTCTGCTTTCCGGATCAGGTTATCCGGCACATGGATTTCCAGCATTTCCAAATAATTTGGAGATGCGACAAAATACCAGAACGGTTTATCCGGAATTGATTGATAAAGATTATTTTGTTTCCACAAAGCTAAAACATCATTATCATAATACGTAGTGTTGATAAGATATACGCCTTCCTCTCCGGCAATATCTGAATACCAGTTATAAATATCTTCATCTAATTGTTTTGAACGTCCGGTAAAACTATCCGCATCTTCACCCACAGAAATATCACTGAGTATTTCATAGTCGGCTACACTGTTCCACTGTTTCGCAAGTCTGGCATTTTCTGCCAGGTACTGAATCGGCTGATCGACATAGCTTCCGCAAAATGTGATACCGGCGCTAAAGATTAAGTAGCCAAAAACTCCCAAAATATAAAGCGCTTTTTTGGGAATCCGTCCTCTGATTGCGTCAATCGACTTTGTCAGAACAATCACGATTGATGCAATCGCCATTTCAAGTGCGGTTATCAAAGCATTAATAAACGCTGAGAGTGCAAAAAAGCTAAATAGTATTCCGGATATCTGGTTCCAGCCTGAAATTAAGTATCCTGCAATAATCAATATAGGAATACATATTATCGTAAATAAGAAATTATCTCCAAAGATTCCATGTATAAAAGCCGCTTTAGACCATCCTAATAATGCTAATTTCCCCTGCTTATCGAGATTTCTCACAGCTATTACAAGTAAAGCAACCGAATTTAACACGATTTGTACAAACAGAAGAACGATGAGTATATCTCTGGTAAAACTGTTATCCTGTATCTCTCCGCTCATCGGTGTCAGCAATTCATCTTGTGTGAGTTCTGCAATATCCGTCAAACCATTCAAAAAATTATCTGTGGATGCTAAATCTCCGCTCACCGTATATACGCCATTTATGGTTTCACTTTCATTAACAAGCTGCGTTAACTGCTTGATAACTATTTTGTCCCCGAAACAAAATCCCGGGATATCAGCAATCATGTGAATGCTTCCCTCATCCATTCCCAGGGTACTCTCAGTATTTTTTGAAGATAGAAGTTGTTCTATCTGAGATACATTAACAATCTTCTGCCCCATAAATGAAAGCTCTGATGTCGTATCAGAAACTATTCCGCACACTCCAAACTTATAACCGCCAAATCCCCCGTCATTTTCTAACAGAGAATCCCTTCGTACAATGAAAAGCCGCTCCTTATTTGCCATCTCATAGAAATAATTCTCAACAGATTGGTTTTCGTCAGCAGGAATGTCACGTAAATAAACAGTAATACTTTCATTGCCGCTCTGATAATTTCTCCATGTTTCTATATACTTCTGGTCAAGAAAAAATATTGTAAGCAGGGCAAGTAATATGCCCTGCGTCACAATCAGTATATTAACAAAGTACCGTATCCTGCCAATCAGTGATATTCTTGTCATAAATTTATACCCTTTCATCGACCGTATTGCCCCTTGTACACCGACGCTAACTCAAGTATAAACTATGGTTTTGTTTTATTACGAAATACTGAATAAAACACTTTTTCTCCCGAAAAATCGTACTGGTTCCAGGAAAAAACAACGTTTATTCAGTAATAATCGTTGATTTCAAAAAATCTAAGTAATATAATGAATGTGTTTCCAGACAAAAATAACGAAAGGGCTTAGAGATTACAATGCAGGCAATGCAAATACTCCCGTATATTTTAAGTGTTTTTTCCTATTTGCTTCCTATTTGCTGCTTTCTGCCGTTTAAGTTAAAGCTCAGAGAAAAAGTTATCTTATTCATCATATTACTAATTAATATACTTCTGATCGGATTTGTTCTGGGAAATACAGGTGTCATCTTATTAATCTTAAGCACTTGCATCTATATTGCTTTCCTTGATCATAACCGCCTGATGAATATCTATGTTTTTATTGCGACCTATCTTTTTTGTGTACTGTGGGATAATCTTTTTTCTTTATTGTGGGATACATTCATCTACCCCATTGCAAATTTACAATCCCACTTAACATACTATATTTTTTATATTATTTCATACATTGTGCTCTTAGCTTGTATTTGTCCAATCATAGGGCGGCTGTTTCATTTGATTATTCACAAAATACATGCGGGACTTTCCAAATGGTTGCTATTACTTATTGCTACAAATCTGGCCACCTGCCTGTTTATTTTTTTATTTAATATAGTAATTGGAGAATATATTGGGTACAGTCGGAAAATTATAACTTTTAACTGCATCTTATTTGCCTGTTACTTTATCATTAGTACGGTATTGATTGTAAACATCATCAAAGCCCATATGGACAAAGTAGACATGAATATGAGGCAGGACTCATATAACAGACTGCAGGAATATACAAATCAAATTGAAAATATGTACTCCTCTCTCCGATCTTTCAAACATGATTATTCTAATATTATGCTTTCTATGTCAGGGTATATTGAAGCGAATGATATGGAAGGTTTGAGAGATTATTTTGACAAAGAGATTCTTCCGCTGAGTAAAAACATTACGAAAAATGCGGCTCATATAAACCAGCTGATTAATATTAAGACTACAGGACTGAAAAGTATCATTTCATCAAAATTATTGTATGCAATCGAACTCAATATCAATGTCAGCATAGAAGTAACCGATGAAGTAAATTCAATTCCTATGGATACACTGGATTTATGTCGCATTGTTGGAATTTTTCTTGATAATGCAATCGAGGCCACCTTAGAAACAGAGCACCCTTCAATTCGCTTCGCATTGATTAATCTGGATACAGAATATATATTTGTTATTTCCAACACCTTTTTAGAAAAAGGGATTCCATATGCTACATTGGCAAAGCCTAATGTATCTACAAAAGGAGTAAATCGTGGAATAGGACTGTATAATGCCCATGAAATTACCGCTAAATACAATTATGTCTTCTTAGATACTGAAATCAAAAATAAATCCTTTGTACAGCGACTTCAAATTTCCAAATCTCATACATAAAAAAGCTGGAATGAATAACAGCACGGATTATTGCATAATAAACACAATAAAAGTAAGGAGTGATACCGGACATGATTGATATTTTCATCTGTGAAGATAACCCAAAGCAGTTAAATCTCTTCAAAAAGTATATATCCAATTTCGTTCTTATGGAAGGATTTGATATGCGGATTGTACAGGCTACCGCTGATCCGCATCAGCTTCTCAAAGAGATTTTAACTGCAGAAAACACCGGGCTTTTCTTTCTCGACATTGATTTAAAATCCGATATGAATGGTCTGGCCCTGGCGCAGAGGATCCGCCAGATTCAGCCTCGCTGTTTTATTGTCTTTATTACATCTCATTCAGAGATGAGTTTCCTCACCTTTCAATATAAAGCTGAGGCTCTTGATTTTATCGTAAAGGATACTGCAGAACATATAAAATCCAAGATTCATGAATGTCTCCTGGATGTAAATAATAAATATACTTCACTGAACAATGATGTTACCCGGACCTTTACAATTAACCAGAATGATAAGCGAATTGTAATCGATTATAACGATATCATTTTTTTTGAAACATCCAGCAATATCCATAAAATCATTTTACATGCAAGAAAACGTGTCACCGAATTCACGGGGCAGCTAAAAGATATTGAGCAGCAACTGGACTATCGTTTTTATAGATGCCATACATCGTATATCATTAACAAAGATAATATCGCTGATGCAGATTTCAAAGAGCTGACCGTCCACATGAATAACGGGGAAAGCTGTCCTGTTTCTGTAAGGAGAAAGAAAGGATTAAAGAAATTGATGCAATGAGACAGACCAGTGCAATATGATGCAGGCAACATTTTAAGTTAATTTACATATATCAAATAACTGCGGTATGCCTTAATGAACCTGATTAAAATCAAAAGGCCGGTGAATCCCCTCCACCGGCCATAAACTCAGTCGATATATTTAACCAAATCCTGTGTCCTGACCGCTTGAATCCATCTTTTTATTGCAATATGACCTTATTTTTCCCCGGTCAAATTTTAATCACTGCTTTGACAAGATCTGTCTTATTGTTTACAGCCTCGTCAAATGCTTCCTGTATCTGTTCCAGATCAAATCTGTGCGTAACGATTTTCTTTACGTCAATAGCTCCGCTCGCCACTGCCGC
>CALWAR010000121.1 GCA_944375765.1 uncultured Mediterraneibacter sp.
CCGTCCTCTACTGTCCGGTTCGTATATTCCTCACAGTCCGGCATCCCCATCCATCCGATCTGGATGCGTCTGCCGTCCTCCGCCTCAAAACTCTGAGGCGCATAGTAGTCGAAACCATAGTCCCAGAGGCGGTAATCCGACAGGCTGTATTTACCGAGGATATCGCCCTGTACCGTGAAGTATCCGGACTGGTAGACATTGCGGTCTTTCCACTCGTCTCCTGTCAGCCCCTGTACGGAAGCGGACAATATCTTTGCCCCATCCACTTCAAAGTAATCCGGACATTCCCACATATATCCGAATTTATCCGCTGTCTCCACGCGGCTGTGAACCGTCCAGTGTATCTTATCCTCTGACCGAAAGATCACCGCCTGGCCGATATCCTCTTTTGTGCGGGCGCCCTGCAGCATATAACAGACTCCGTTTTCTTTCCAGACTTTCGGATCCCGCACGTGCAGGGTAAGATCTGACGGGTAATCACTGTTTCTCATGAGCAGACTCTTTCGTCCGAAATTGACTCCGTCCGTACTTGTCACCAGTACTGTGTTTGCCTCGCGCCCGCTGTTAATGTAATCATAATCGTCGCTGTCCTCAATCTTTACATTTCCTGTATAATACAGGTATATCTCCCCGTCCTCAATAAAGGCGCATCCCGAATATACCCCGCTGCAGTCAAAGGGCTGATCCGGATAGATCGTCACGCCCTGATATTCCCAGTCTATCATGTCCCGGCTTGTGTAGTGTCCCCACATCTTTACTCCGCCTTCAGCGCTAAAAGGCGAATACTGGAAAAACGCGTGATAGATTCCTTTAAACTGACAGAGACCGTTGGGATCATTGAGCCATCCTGTCGGAGGCATGAGATGCAGTCTTTGTCGGAACTTTCCGTCTTTGTTCCCGCTCTTTTCTGCTTCTGCTGTCAGTTTCATCAAATCATTTGTCAGTGCAGTCATATGATCTTCTCCCTCTTCTTGACTCAGATACTATTTTCTGAGCTTCATAATGGTCTGGTCTGTTCCGGCAGATCCCGCCTCAGTTTTCTGCACTTCAGCGAAATCATCTGCGTTCGTCAGGATGACCATAGTCGTCGCCGGGTATCCTGCCGCACGTATCGTATCCAGATCTGCCTCAATCAGCACATCGCCTGCATGAACCTTTGTTCCATCAGCCACTTTCTTTGTAAATCCTTTACCTTCCAGCCGGACTGTGTCAACTCCCACATGGATCAATACCTCGCCGCCGGACTGTGTTGTAAGGCATACCGCATGCCCTGTATCGAATACATTGAGCACTTCTGCATCACACGGAGCTACGATCTTTCCGTCTTCCGGTTCTACGGCGACAGTTGTGCCGAGCATTTCGGATGCGAAAGTCTCGTCCGCCACTTCTGTGAGCGGGATCACTTTTCCTCTTACAGGACTTTTGAGTTCTTCCTCTGTAAGCTCAATCTTCTCTCCGTCTTCTTCTCCGGAATCTGCAAGCGCTGCCTCTGCCGGTCCGGATCCTGTACCTGTTGTTCCTGCATCGCCTGCCGGTTCCGTTGTCGTGCTGACCTCAGACGCCTCCGGCTTTGCATCGCGGTAGATCAGGAATGAGATAACAAATGCAACTCCCACTGCGATCACCATCTCAATAAAGTACTGGACAGGCTCATCCAGACAGAGCAGGATACCGAAGATACCTGTCACGCCCGTTCCCTTAGCCCCGAGATGGACGATGGACGCATACAGGGCCCCGCATCCGCCGCCGATACATCCTGCGATAAAAGGCTTGAAGAATCTTAAGTTTACGCCGAAGATCGCCGGCTCCGTGATTCCCATAAATGCACTTAAGGATGACGGGAGGGCCAGTGATTTCACTTTCTTGTCCTTTGACTTGAGCGCCACTGCAAGGGCAGCTGCTCCCTGAGCCACATTCGCCGCACTTGCAAGGGGCAGCCAGTATGTAACACCGTACTGTGCGATCTGCCCGATATCGATGGCCGTGTACATCTGGTGGATACCTGTTACGACTGTAGGCGCATACAGGGCTCCCATGATCAGACTTCCGATTCCAAGCGGCAGTGTGAGCAGCCACTGGATCGCGCCGAGGATCGCATTCTCAGCCCATACAAAGACCGGTCCGATGATGGCCAGCGTAAGATATCCCGTCACAAACACGCTTACAAGGGGTGTTACGAACAGATCCAGAACTTCCGGCACGATCCTGTGCAGCTTCTTCTCGATCACAGAGAGGAGCCACACTGCGATGACGACCGGGATAACGTGCCCCTGATAGCCGACCATATCGATGTCATACAGTCCGAAGAATACCGACTGCGTCTGCTGCACGCCGTTCGTAGCCACATCGTACGCATTCTGCAGCGCCGGATTAATCATGATCATCCCGATGACCGCGCCCAGATACGGGTTGGCGCCGAAAGCCTTCGCCGCAGAGAATGCGATCAGGATCTGCAGGAATGTGTACGCCGTATTGCTGAACAGATTGGCAAACACATAGATGGAACTGCTCGTATCCATGCTGATGAATCCGTTGTTGATCATAAAGTCCAGCGAATTCATGATACCCATGAGGAAACCGCTCGCCACGATAGCCGGGATGATCGGCACAAAGATGTCGCCAAGCAGCTTAATCGCCCGCAGAAATACATTCTGCTGCCTGGCCGCCGCCTCTTTCGCCTCTGCCTTTGTGCTGGCCGTGACGCCCGAGATGGAGATGAACTCGTCAAATACTTTGTTTACAGTTCCTGTACCCAAAATGATCTGGAGCTGTCCGGATGCCTCGAACACTCCTTTAACCCCCTCTACATTTTCTATGGCTGTCTTGTCTGCCCTGCTGTTGTCGGCAATAACAAGACGGAGCCTTGTTGCGCAGTGTGCGGCGGATACGATATTCTTGCCGCCTCCCACTTTATCAAGGATTTCCTGTGCGGTTTTTCTGTAATCCATGATATTTCTCCTTTCTTGTATGTAATCGATTTCATATTTCACAATAAATAATATCGGTAAAAATATCCTTTGTAAAGAGGCATTTTTACCGATATTCCGCTATATTTTTTGTGCATATTGCACTTACAAAAGTTTTATATATGAAATCGATATCTTATATTGTCATCTGCCTGTCACCCATCCGTGAAAGCAGAACCTGCTGCGGACTTATCTGTCTTCTCCTGTCTGCGGCTCTGCCAGACGGAACCCCAGTTTTATCTCAACGGGGATCTTCTCTCCTCTCTCGATCACATCAAGGAGCAGCTCTGCTCCCCGGATCCCGCTTGTTTTGTAGCCGAAGTGAACGGTAGGAATCCCTCCTGTGACTGCTTTTAAAAACTGATTATCACCGAACCCTGTCACCCGGATTCCCGAATGATCCAGAACGTACTGCATCCTGATGCCCGATTCAGTCACGGAGCGCGGTATGCTCCGTCTGCTATATACGAGGACCGCTTCGATGGCGCCCGCCGCGATCGTGTCGGTGGCGCACGATATGATCCGGATATCCTGCTTCTGCTCCAGAAGTTCCAGAGCAGCATGGTAGCCTGATTCCATCGTGAACTCCGCCGTCCTTATATAATCCGGCTCCAGCAGGATTCCCTCTGACTTCAGCCCCGAGCGGAATCCGTCCTCCCTCGATACGCCGACCGCTTTATCTTCCTTTGTCACTCCGATGTAGGCGACCTTTCCACGGTATTCACCGCCCGCAGGCATATCTCCGCCGCCCTGCTCTTCCCCGCCTGCTGCCGTCCGCGCCTCTTTCAGCCCTGCCGCCGCCAGCTTTCCCATGGCCTTTCCTGCACCATAGTCGTCATGATAGATGCAGTTGGCATACTTCGTATGCTGACCGATCACAACAACAGGCACTTTTGACCGCTTCAGGAATCTCCGGTGTTCCGCCGTTATTACTGTTCCGATCAGGATGACGCCGTCCACCGGATAATTCTCAAACAGCTTCAGATATGTGATCTCCTTTTCCGGATCATTGTCCGTGCTGGCAAGGAGCATCTGATAGCCCCGTCCTGACAGCACCTGCCCGATCCCGGCCGTAACACGGCTGATGGACTCAGAATTGATCTTCGGCACGACGACTCCCACAAGGCAGGCCTTTTTCGTGCGGAGGATGCGGGCCTGAGCTGACGGCTGATACCCTGTTTCCTCTATCACTTTTCTGATCTGCGCTTTCTTCTCTTCACTGACATACCCGCCGTTCAGATATCTTGAAACAGCGGCGCTGGAAACTCCGGCAAGCTGCGCGATCTCCCTGATCGTCATGACCAATTCCTCCCGTAAAATGATGCTCTGACATCATAAAGTGTCTGACCAATTCCCTTTCATTTTATTATTGACTTTTTATGATGTCAACAACTAGTAAAAACACCACAAAAACGGAGAGCCCTCACGCTCTCCGCCGTCGATCCATCACCTTACAGAACACCACCGCCACGCCGGTACTGACCGCCGTCGCCAGTATCCCCGCTCCGATGATACCCGCCGGATCCGCGCTCCCGTACTGGCTGCGGTATGCGATCACATTTACCGGGATCAACTGGAGCGATGAGATATTTATGATAAGGAACGTGCACATCTCATTGCTTGCAACCCTTTTTCCCCTGACCGGGCCCGCCGCCCGGCCGGCTCTTCTGTCGTCCTCCAGTTTCCCCAGTTCCTCCATTGCCTTAAGGCCGGCCGGAGTTGCCGCCCAGCCGAGTCCGAGAAAATTTGCTATGAAATTTGTCGATATATGTTCTTCTGCCTTATGTCCGTCCGGCAGATTCGGGAACAGGAATCTTATAAGAGGGCGCATTTTCACAGACGCCATCCTTATGATCCCTGCTCTGGCGGCGATCTCCATGATCCCCGTCCAGAACGCCATCACCCCGATCATTGTGATGCACAGAGTCACTGCTTCTTTCGATGAGTCCAGCGCCGCGTTCGTAATATCCGGCATCTTTCCGTTAAACGCTCCGTATACGATTCCTGTCAGGATCATGCCCGCCCACAGATAATTCAGCATATCTTCTCACATCTCCCACATGTATTCTTCTACAATGTCAAACGGCGCCGGGCCGACTTCCAGCACCGCCTCATGGAACTCTTTCTGAGAGAAAGTCTCTCCTTTCTCCTCCGCCCAGTCTTTCTTAAGCTCCAAAAACTCCACATAGCCGATATAATATTTCAGATAATTCCCCGGAGAACCTATGATGAGTTCATAGATGTGCTCTACCGTCTCTGCGTCGGTTATGCCGTAGTTGCTGAAAAACGATACTGTATCCATCCTGCTCCACCCTTCATAGTGGATCCCCATATCTGCCAGCGCGTAAAGGCCCAGTATAACAGAACTGTTCTTCTGCAGGACTGTTGCCTGTTCCTTTGGCAGCGGCGTCAGGTAGTAGCTGCCCATCTCTGCATAAGTCGCCCATCCTTCTATATACCCGCCGAAATCCATCATGCTTCGCACAGGCGCCGGATCTGTGCTCTCATAATAGATCGTCTGATAAAGATGACCCGGATATCCTTCATGCGCCAGTGTTGTAAAGAGTGTCAGGTCATCGCTCATATGCGCCTGGTTGATATAGATGACATTTTCCTGCGTATTATCGATCGCAGGGATCATATAAAAAGCAGGGCTGAGATGTTCCTCCATCTCTTTGGGAACGTATTTTACTTCCAGAGCGGTTTCCGGAGCCTCGGGAAATGTATCTGTTATCCCATCTTTGAGCATGCCAAGTATCAGCTCCGCGGGCTCCTGCCCCATGGATGCCGCCGTCTCCTGCGCTTCCTCTGGCGTGATCCCCAGAACCTGCTCCATCGCCTCAAGGTCGTCTGTCATCTGACGGCGCGTCAGATCTTCCATCTCCTCCACAGACCGCCCGGATCCCGTAGACTCTTTAACGATCAGTTCATAATATTTTCCGCCTTCAGGCAGGTATGCAAGCCCTTTCTCATTTTTTCCGCTTCCCCTCAGTTCTTCGAGCGCCGCCATAAGTTTCTCATATGCGGGAAATACATGATCGCTGACAGCGAGCGCGTTGTCCTGTATATAATCGCTTTTTTCTTCCTCTGTCAGCCCTTCGACGTCCTGAATCCTGTCTGCAAATGTAGAATACAGATAATTGCCGTCCCCCATATCAAGAAATGCCCGGCACTGCTCAAGAACGGTATCCAGAGCATAGTCCGCCATGAACAGGCCCGCGTCTGCTTTCTCTCTTTCAAATCGGATAAGGCTGTCAAAGTACCCGCCCGACTCCTGCAGGAGCGCAAGATATGTATCGACGTCCTGCCTGTCATAAAACCGGTACTCTGACAGTACCACAGGGAACTGCGTCTGCACTCCGCTCACCAGACCGAGCGGCTCCTCATACAGGATGTAGTCCGCGCTCTTCTCCGCCATCTTTGTCTGATACTCAAGTATATCGTATGTGATCTGGTTCTGCGTATTCAGTGCATCCTGCTCAAACCCGCTGAGCGACTGCCGCATGTTCTCCGCCGCTGCCCGTATCATGTCGGGATCCGTTTCAAAACCGCCCAGCGTCGCCTCCCTCTGTTCTATGCCGAATCTCTCCGGTTCTTTCAGTGTATAGTGCAGGCTGATCGTGTTAGAAGACACCTCGCTGCAAAACAGTTCTTCCGTATACTTTTCAAATGCCGCATCCTCATCTCTTTTTTCCCCGCTCCTGCATCCTGCCGCTGCCGTGAGAAAGAGAAAACACAGCAGTAAGATGTATATCCATTTAGATCTTTGCCGGAATTTGCAAACTGACATGTGAAATCGGAAACCATTAGATAACATGCAGACTCTCCGTTGATTCTCTTGGTTCATCTTATGTATTCTTTTCCCGCGATATTCCAGAGAGACGATGCATATAAATACTACAGACCGTGCATTGTAAGAAGGAGAACTTCATGAATATCCTGTTGTATATCTCAGATTACCTGATCCCTTTTATCATCCTGAGCGTTGTCGTTTATGGATTTCTTATGAAGATCAATGTATACGAGGCGTTTATCAGCGGTGCGAAGAGCGGATTTTTTACAGTCGTCAGGCTTATGCCGACACTGATCGGGCTCATGGCCGCAGTGGGGATTCTCCGCGCTTCCGGCTTCCTGGATCTTATATCCTCGGTAATCGGCAGGTTCTCGGGACTCGTTGGATTTCCCGGAGAGCTGGTTCCTCTCACTGTCGTCAAGATGTTCTCTTCTTCTGCTGCGACAGGACTTCTGCTGGATATCTTCAAAGAATTCGGAACAGACTCCCGGATCGGCCTCATTGCTTCCGTCAGCCTCTGTTGTACCGAGACGATCTTCTATACAATGAGCGTTTATTTTCTGACTGCCAGGGTCAGGCATTCGCGCTATACCCTTGCCGGAGCTCTGCTCGCAACATTCGCAGGACTTGCCGCAAGCGTCATACTGACCGGCTGGATGTTCTGAAATCATGTGAAAACGCGACGCAGCCGGCCCGCCTGAGAGTGTTCTTTGGGATTGTAGGAGACTTTTCTTTGTGTTAAAATAGACTAACAGAAATCCCGGGAAGACCCGGGGCTGTAAGAAACAGAATATGGAGGTATCCTGATGGCAAGCGTCACATTGGAACACTTGACAAAAACTTACCCAAACGGCTTTATTTCCGTAAATGATGTCAGCCTTCATATAGAAGACGGTGAATTTGTTATCTTCCACGGGCCAAGCGGCTGTGGAAAGTCCACGATACTGCGCATGATAGGAGGTCTCGAAGATATAACTTCAGGAGAGATTTATCTCGGAAAAGATCTGTTAAACGATATTCTCCCCCGTGACCGGCGGCTTGCAATGGCATTTCAGAATTACACTCTGTACCGCCATTTCAACGCATATGATAATATGGCGCTCGGACTCAGGCTGCGCGATCTTCCCCGCACGGTTATCGATACCCGCGTCAGGGCCGCAGCAAAATTCTTTGGCGTCACAGACGTCCTGGACAAGAAGATCAAATCGCTCTCCGAAGCGGACAAGCAGAGAATCGCTCTTGGACGTGCGGTCGTGTGTCAGCCGAAAGTTCTTCTAGTAGATGAGGATTTCGCCCGGCAGAATGATGAGAGGCGAATGGAGATGCTCGGCGACATCCTCGAGATCAACGAAGAGCTCGGCATCACTGTCCTCTATGTGACAAATGACGAGCAGGAAGCGATAGGGCTGAACAAAAAGATCGTATATATGAAAGACGGAAAAATAACAGACATCAGATAAGTATGGTGTCTGTTATTTTATTGCTGGTTTTTTGGTCTTCTCAAGATAATTGTAGATCTCCCTTTTCTGGACACCGCGATCTCTGGCCGTCTTTTTCATAGCTTCTTTTTTCTCCAGCCCCTGCCCGAGATAATACGCCACATGTTCCTCAATGGTCGTATCCGCCCACTTTTCCCTTTCTTTCCGCTCGGCATCATTACGGCTCATGCCTTCTACGACGAGCACACACTCTCCTCTCGGCCCGTTCTCTTCATAATACCGGACCGCGTCCGCAAGCGACGAGCGATACACCGTCTCATGCTTTTTCGTCAGTTCCCGGCAGACGCTCACCCTGCGATCTCCGCCGAGACAGTCCGCAAGTGTTCTCAGTGTCTTTACAAGTCTGTGGGGCGCTTCATATATTACGATCGTTCTCTGCTCTTTCCCCAGCGTTCCAAGTATATTCTCCCGCTCTTTCTTATCTGTCGGCAGAAACGCCTCAAATGCAAACCTCCTGGTCGGCAGCCCCGATATCGCGAGCGCCGTTATGCATGCGGCGGCCCCGGGAAGCGCCGTCACACAGACTCCCGCCTCGTGGCACATCCCGACCAGTTCCTCGCCGGGATCTGAGATACCCGGAGTCCCGGCGTCTGTGATGAGCGCGATATCCTCGCCGCCGAGCAGCCTCTCTACAAGCTTTTTTCCTTTTTCATATTTATTATGTTCGTGGTAGCTTGTCATCGGCGTGTGGATATCAAAATGGTTTAAAAGTTTTATGCTGTTCCTCGTGTCCTCCGCCGCGATGAGGCTGACCTCCCTTAAGACGCGCACCGCCCGGAACGTCATATCTTCCAGATTTCCGATCGGCGTCGCGCACAGGTATAATGTTCCCGTCATGTCCTGCCCCCTTATCTGCTCTCTCTGTTCACTGTGCATCTCTGATTACTGTGCAGCTCTGCTGTAGATGATGATCGGCGGTTCTACTGTGACTCTCGGTTTCGCGCCCCTCACTCCCTCGATCAGCACGAGCACAGGCTCTTTATCGATATACGGATGTATGAACTGTATTCTTTTAGGTTCCAGTTTATAATGGTTCATCTTTATCATGATCTCTGTCAGGCGGAACGGCCTGTGCACCATATAGAACCGTCCCTTATCCTGCAGCAGGCGCATACTCTCACGCAGGATGTCATCCAGCGTGCACAGCACTTCATGTCTTGCGGCCGCCCTGGCCTCATCATGGTTTCTGAGACCGTGTTCCGCAGGCATATAGGGCGGGTTCACTGTTATCACATCAAAAAAGGCAGGCCTGAATATATCTGCCGCCTCTTTGATATCCCCTGTCACGATCTCTACTCTGTCTTCCAGGCCATTGTATGCCACGCTCCGTCTCGCCATATCGGCCGTATCAGCCTGTATTTCCAGCCCGGTAAACTTTTCTCCTGCTGTCTTAGCCGCCAGGAGTATCGGGATGATCCCGTTTCCTGTCCCCAGGTCGAGAACCGTCTCCCCCGGTTTTACCCTGGAGAAGTCCGAGAGATATACCGCGTCCACGCCAAAGCAGAAACCGGACGGATCCTGGATCAGTTCAAGACCGCCGGTCTGAAGATCGTCCAGACGCTCACCCGCCTTTAAGAGGTCTTTCTTCCTGTCACATGTCATTTAACTTTGATGCTCCTTCACCCTTTTCCAGCGCCGACAGCTTCTTCATTTCCTCTTTGCTGATCTTTTTCTTTTTCTTTCTCGGCTTGAATTTCAGTTCTTCCGCTTTGTATTCACGTATTTCTTTCTCGTCGTTCTCCAGGTTTACGACAACCTTTACCTGCCTGCGCAGGACACTTAAAGAATTCACTACTCCCGTAAGTCCGTCCTTTGTCGTAACTACGTCTCCCACGGACGGGAGCTGGCTGTTGAGCATCTCGTATGTCTCCTCTTCGTTTGTGAGGCAGCACATGAGTCTGCCGCACACCCCCGATATTTTTGTCGGATTCAGGGACAGATTCTGCTCTTTCGCCATTTTGATCGACACCGCGGAGAATTCTGTCAGATAGGTGCTGCAGCACAGCGGACGCCCGCATATGCCGATGCCGCCCTTTATCTTCGTCTCGTCGCGGACGCCGATCTGCCGGAGCTCTATCCTCGTGCGGAATACTGCTGCAAGGTCTTTTACAAGCTCACGAAAGTCAATGCGCCCGTCAGCCGTAAAATAGAACAGAATCTTATTCCCGTCAAATGTGTACTCCACATCGATGAGTTTCATCTCCAGTCCGTGCTTCCGGATCTTTTCCAGGCATATCTTAAATGCTTCTTTCTCTTTGTGCCTGTTCTTCTCCACTGTCTTCCTGTCCTGATCTGTTGCCAGACGGATCACGGATTTCAGCGGCTGAACCACTTCCTCGTCTTTCACTTCTTTCGGAGCGCTGACAACGCGTCCGAATTCTATGCCGCGGGCAGTCTCAACGATCACGTTGTCTCCGCGTTTTATGTCATATTTTCCCGGTGCGAAAAAATATATCTTCCCCGCCGTCCGGAACCTGACTCCGATTACTTTTGTCATCTTGTCAATTCTCCTTTATTGTAAGCAGGAGGAGCTCCATCGTCAGTTCAAAGTTGACGTTGGCCTTTATCCTCGCTTTTGCTTTTTCCAGCGCGTCCAGTATATTCTCGATTCCCTCATAGGAGCTTTTGCTCGCCCGCTCCTTAATATACTTCATCTGATCCGAGAATACAACGCGGTCAACATTTTTTGTGGCCTTATAGATCAGCACGTCCCTGTACCAGATCGCAATGACGTCAAGATAATCATTGATCTCCAGTTTGTAGCTCATGCATCTTCTGACGGCTTCCGTAAGTTCCGCCGCTGTCATCTCGCTGATGTTCCTTAACAGATGAACTGCCTCTTCCTTTATCTCATTGAAGTGGTCCGACTGAGCAAGCATGATCGCTTTTCCCATATTTCCCTGAGCAAATGCGACACACACATCCGCCTTATAGTCAGGGACTTCCAGATGCTCCATCAGATACTTCTTCACAAGCTGGTCCTTGATGTTTCTCAGCTTCATCATGACGCACCTTGATCTTATCGTAGGAAGAAGAACTTCCGCGTTCTCTGTAAGGAGCATGATAACCGCATACGACGGCGGCTCCTCGATCGTCTTGAGAAGAGCGTTCTGCGCCTGCACCGTCATCATGTCCGCATCCGCGATGATATAGATCTTATACCTGCTGCTGTACGGGCGGATCACAATGTCGTCATTGACCTGCACTCTGATATCGTCAACGCTTATCGTGTTCGGTTTTTCGTGAGTTACTTTGATGATATCCGGCTGGTTGCCGCTCATCACCCGCCTGCATGACTGACACTTTCCGCAGGCTTCTCCGTCCTCTTCACGGTCCTGGCACTGAATGCTCATGGCAAAGAGATTCGCAAGCAGCTTTTTCCCCGATCCCCTTTCTCCATTGAGGATATATGCATGCGAGACTGCGTCTGCTGTCACCGCATTCTGAATATATTTAATAATATTTTTGTGGCCTACCACATCTTTAAAACCGCTCATATGTTTCACCTGCCGTATCTGTTCTCCTGCGATCATGGCGGGCCTCTCTGCCCGGCTGATCGTACTGTCCATCGGTATACTCATATTGTACTACAACTTTTTAACAAAAGGATGAACTTTTTTTAGTATACCATAATCTCCCTGCAAATTACAGACCGACATGTCTTCCCGACACGATGTATTTTTCGATTTCTTCCAGGCACTCTCCCAGATCTTCGTTTTCAAACTTTATGCTGATCCCCGCTTTGCCCAGGTTCTCCTCCGAGAAGTCCTCTTCATCCGCCAGGAACCGCCTGCACATCTCTGCATACCTCGGCACTGACTGTCTTTTCTCCCTCTCAAGGGCACGCGTCAGCCTGACGCCGTCCTCTACTTCTATATAGATCGGGACAAGAGCATCCGCTCCGAAATATTCTCTGAGCGCCTCATAGGAGACCAGTGTCCCTATAACAAGGTAGTCATTTCTTTTCAGATCTATCTGACCGTCGTCTGCCGTAAAGTAAGTCCAGACGCCGCATTTCGTGTTATAGGCCCGTACCTCGATAACACGTCCGTCTTCCTGCATCTTCTTTAATCTGTCCTGATCCACAAAGAAATATTCCACTCCGTCTTTCTCTCCCTCGCGGATCGGGCGTGTAGTGTATGGCACTACCCCGTGAAATTCCGGATACTTTGCCATCAGTTCTTTGTAGATCGTATCCTTTCCTGAAGAGCTTTTTCCCATCACATAGTAAATCTTACCCATTTTCCAATACCTCGATCTTTCCTTTCATGCGCGTTCCCCGGATATCAAATCCCATCCTCCCGTACTGTATGAGTTCCTGCATCGTATCCTCTGATATGCGTTCCCCCGGTACGACCAGCGGGATTCCCGGCGGATAGAGATACGCATATTCAGCGGCCACGTATCCGCTGCATTGATCTATCGGAATATATTTTGTATGATCTTTCAGGCTGTCCATTTCTCCCATCGGATAGATCTGACTGTTCTCACTGTATTTCCCTCTGTCGCTCCTGACACTTTCATCAGAAAGCTCCCTGCTGTCTCCTGGCAGCATGTTCCTGTCGCCTGACTCCAGCTTCCTGTCGATCTCAGTCAGTGCTTCCACAAGCCGCCCCATGCCGTCTTCGGTGTCGCCGGGCGAAGTTATTCCGATCACATACCGCGGTGCAGCCATCTCCATCTGGATCAGATATCGGTCATTCAGTTCATGGTACAGGTGTTTCCCGGTGTATTTTACAGTTTCTCCGCTTCTTATGAGCGATATATCATGCAGCAGGATCAGAATCTTTGAGCGGTCGTAAGTGTCAGCTTCTCCCAGGCTGAAGTTTCTCATTTGCCGAAGTCTGCGCCTGGTCTTCTCCAGGAGATCTGTGTATCTTCCGAAAATCTCCTCCCGACTCTCTGTAAGGACACGGATGCATTCATCGATGGATGCCATCAGAACATATGAAGGACTGCTGGACTGCAGCATGTGCAGGTACATCCTGACACGGCTTCTGTCGATCCTGTCGCCGTTCATGTGGAGAAGCGCCGTCTGTGTAAGCGATGGGAGTGTTTTATGCAGACTGTGTATCACAATATCTGCACCCTGCTGGTTCCCGTTTTCGGGGAAATACGGATGGAAACCAAAATGTGCTCCATGAGCCTCGTCAAGTATGAGCGGTATCCCTTTCCTGTGCGCCACCTCAGCGATCATTCTGACATCGGACACGACACCGTCATATGTAGGCGAAGTAATAACGACTGCTCTTATATCGGAATGCTCTTTCAATTCCTGCTCCACCTGACCGGCTGATATCGGACCGTTTATATCTGCCCTTTTAAAATGTCCCGCTGCACGCTGTGGATAGATATAAACCGGCCGCAGTTCATTTATCAGGACGGCATTATAGACTGATCTGTGGCAGTTTCTCGCCATCAGGATTCGCTCTCCCCGGCGGGTACATCCGAGTATAGCGCACAGAAGGCCGACCGTGCTTCCATTGATCAGATAATGCGTCTCATCGGCATGGTAAACAAATGCCGCTCTCTTTTGCGCTTCCTGCAGTATGCCGCACGCATGATGCAGGTCGTCAAAGCCTTCGATCTCTGTAATGTCAATACCGTATGGCAGATCTGCATCCGTAAGAAATCCGCCGCGTTTATGCCCGGGCATATGGAATCCATAGTATCCGGCCTCCCCGTACTGTCTCAGTCTCTCATATAAATATTCCATGTCAGGTTAAACTCCCTTTTCCGCCTCTGTTTTCCGAAAGTTTTTCATATGTTCCCGCTCTAATGTTAAATCTTTTTCATATTCTATCACAGCAAGATTCAATTTAAAAGCGCCTGCTTTCATTTCCCGGCCCTGCCGCTCCGGGACGTCCATCGTCCGGGCGGTATACCGGACTATCCGGCAGATTCGGCATTTGTTTACATCTTTTTTATATAAATGACACATATTTCTCACATTCACAGGTTATATTATAGCCATACAAGCAGCAATGCTTTTTACTATATATTTCCTCTTTTTTCAGCCGGCGATTCTCTCCCGGCTTTTTTTGCGATTACGACGGGCTAAAATCTGCGCCCGCCCGATTACGGGCCGAAAGGAAGAAAGATGGGCAGAAAGATCCTGGCGGTCCGGATAATATTCCAGGAATAAAAAATTACCCGAAAAACATTAATTTTTCGGGCTCTCTACGGGATGCATGATATACTTTGAACACTGCATCCAGATGTTGCAGATCCAAGTCCTGCTACTTGAACACTGCATAAACGGACAATATTTCTTTTTTCCTGAGAGGCGCAGACGAGATTTGAACTCGTGAATCAGGGTGTTGCAGACCCACGCCTTACCACTTGGCTACTGCGCCTGAGTACGAGCACTTAGCAGCTGTCTTTTAGCTGCTTACGTGCGATCCATATCGCCGCCGTTAGCGAGGTACTTTCGAGCTTACAAGGCGATAGAGTATGAGCACTTAGCGGCCGTACTTTGGTCGCTTACGTGCAATGACCCCGACGGGAATCGAACCCGTGTTACCGCCGTGAAAGGGCGATGTCTTAACCGCTTGACCACGGGGCCATGAAACAGTCACTACTTTTGCAGTGACCGTTGTCTATATTAGCATAACATGAGCAGAATTGCAAGTACTTTTTGGCAGGCACGCCGAGGCGCTGATTTTTATAAAAATAACAACTCTCTCTTAAACAGGTATCATACGGGTATCACGAGATTGACGCTTCCATGAACTGTTTGTTCAGCAGTCTTGCCATCTGCGTCTGCTCCGTCGGGAACATATGAGCATAGCGGTAAGTAATGTCGACGCTCTCATGCCCTACCCGGTTTCCGATCGATACTGCTGAGAAGCCCATGCTGATGAGCAGAGAGATATGGGAATGTCTCAGATCATGGATCCTGATGCGCTTTACTCCTGCTTTCTCTGATCCCCTTGTCATCTCATAATGCAAAAAGCCTTTTGTCAGGTGAAAAATGCGGTCAGCAGGAAGCTCGCTGC
>CALWAR010000122.1 GCA_944375765.1 uncultured Mediterraneibacter sp.
TGGAACGGGGAGAAAGATGGTTGTCGTTAGCCATCTTTTTCTCTTTTAGAGGATAAAACAGGGGCAGGCGTGACTCATGCGAGTCACGCCTGCCCCTGTTTGGAACTATCTATTTCCCGACAGCCCCATGCCGTCCCTTTTTATTTATGATTTCCGGTTTCTGTACTGTACCGGCGTGATGTTGTACATTTTTTTAAACACTCTGTTGAAGTGCTCCACGTTCTGATATCCGACAGACTCCGCGATGCTCTCTACAGTCGCGCTGCTGCCCTTAAGCATGGCGCGCGCTTTTTTCATGCGGATCTTCTTGATGATATCTCCGAATGTCATGCCTGATTTCTCCTTTATATATTTGGAGAGATACGGCTTGGAAAGGTAGAACTTCTCCGCCAGGTCGTCCAGTGTCACGTCCTTGTAGTTTGCATAAATATAGTTTGTTATCTCAAGAAGTCTCTCATCCTTTCCGGTCTGGGACTCTGCGACCTCTTTTATCCTGTTCACCGCCACTACGAGGGCTTCGATAGACGCCTTGATGATATCCGCGTCGATTCCCACGCCCCAGTAACGCTTCTTGTTGCAGACCACTCCCACATATGCCACCGCTCTGGACGACGATCCCCGTGTCAGGGAGTGTTCCTTGTATACGGTAAGTTCATAGCTTATGTCAAAGTAGTGCTTTATCGCATTGCTCACTGCATCGAGACGTCCGTTCCCCACGCCCATGATCTTCCGGGTATTGCCGTTGTGATGGATGCTCGCCTCTGCGATGATGCCGTCCTCCTGCTTGAAATGACACTCATCCAGACTGAATACAGGCTTCGCGTTGATATAGTTGTCCTCGAAGATACGGTAGACCAGATCCGGGGTGAGTTCCCTGTGGGCTCTGTCTGATACGTCCTTGACAAGATAACCGACCTCTTCTCTCATCTTTTCCGGCAGACTGATACCAAAACTCTGTTTGAGTATGTAGTTCACGCCGCCTTTCCCTGACTGGCTGTTGATGCGGATGACGTCGGAATCGTATCTCCTGCCCACATCCCGGGGATCGATCGGAAGATACGGAACATCCCAGACATCCGTATTGTGCTCCTCTCTCCAGGCCATCCCCTTTGCAATGGCGTCCTGATGAGAGCCGGAAAATGCAGTGAATACAAGTTCCCCGGCGTATGGCTGGCGGGGGGAGACTTTCATCCTCGTCACGCGCTCGTATACTTCAACAATGTCGCTCATATTTGAGAAATCAAGTTCCGGATCCACTCCCTGGGAAAACATATTCATCGCAAGTGTGATGATATCTACATTTCCGGTGCGCTCGCCGTTTCCAAAAAGCGTGCCTTCGATCCGGTCCGCGCCGGCGAGGATGCCAAGTTCTGCGTCGCTGATGCCCGAACCGCGGTCGTTATGGGGGTGAAGAGAAAGAATCACGTTCTCCCTGTGGATCAGATGTTTGTTAAAATATTCCACCTGGCTGGCAAACACATGGGGCATCGCATTTTCCACCGTGGTAGGCAGATTGATGATCGCCTTGTTATTCTTTGCAGGCTTCCAGATATCAAGGACAGCGTTGCACACTTCGAGGGCATAGTCGACTTCTGTCCCCTGGAAGCTCTCAGGGCTGTACTCGAATGTAAAATTTCCATTCGTCTCTTTCGCCAGCTTTTTAAGGAGCTTTGCCCCGTCGACGGCGATCTGTTTGATCTCTTCCTTATTTTTTTTGAACACCTGTTCTCTCTGAGCTACAGAGGTGGAATTGTATACATGTATAATGGCGTGAGGAGCTCCCTTTACAGCCTCAAATGTCCGTTTGATGATATGTTCGCGCGCCTGTGTAAGCACCTGTATCGTCACATCATCCGGGATCATGTTCTGCTCGATCAGAGTCCTCAGGAACTGATACTCTGTCTCGGAAGCAGCCGGAAATCCCACCTCGATGACTTTGAAGCCGACGTCTACAAGAAGCTGAAAAAACTCAAGCTTTTCGTCCAGGCTCATCGGTTCGACCAGCGCCTGGTTGCCGTCCCTGAGGTCAACGCTGCACCAGCCGGGCGCTTTATCGATATAATCTTTCTTAACCCAGTCATAGCACGGCTCCGGCGGCATAAAATAAGTCCTTTTGTATTTCTTACAGTTTTCCATTTTTCGTACATCTCCTTATAATTAATCAATTTTATTGTTTTATTTTATCCTCACTAATACTAACATATGATTTGGACTTATACCAGTGGCAATTTTAATCATTTTTATTGATGTTTTTTAATGCATTAAATAAACTGAGGATATATGCTCAAAGCATATGCGAAATGTACGCTCATATACATCGCTGCCTGCGCAGAGCGGGTAAACGGCGATACGGATCCCGTCTACCGTATAAATCATACGGCCGATCTCCTCTCCTTTTGCAACAGGCGCGCTTAATTCATCCGGCAGGTCAACGCTGCATTCGACCTGATCGCTGTTGTTCAGCAGCACGCGCACGGGATCCCCCGTAAGATATACAGGCGTCGTCGCTCCATCTCCGGCAGGGAATCCGCCGGCATAACCGTTTCTGACCGGAACGGATCTGCTGATGTCCGGCGTGATCTCCCGATATGTATAATTGTCGATCCCGTACTGCATCAGTTCTCTTGTGTCAGACCATTTGTATGCTTTGTTGTTCGGCCATCCGCAGGCGAGGAGGGCAACGATGAAAGTCCGGTCGTCGCTTCTGAGAGCCGCCACATAACAATACCCTGCATCAGCGGTAAATCCGGTCTTTCCGGTCAGCGCTCCGTCCATCATCTTCAGGAATGCATTATGGTTCGTACAGGAATAGGAACTGTGTCCTCCGATATCAGAAAATGTGTGTTCACCCGTTCGAGTGATCTCAAGAAAACGGTCTTTCTGGGGCGACTGCATGATACAGTAGCGCATGATTGCCGCCAGATCCGCCGCCGTCGTGTGGTGGATACCTGTGTCATCCTGCGCGTCCAGGCCATTCGGCGTGATAAAATAAGTGGCGGTACAGCCCAGTTCCTCCGCTTTCTCATTCATCATAGCGGCAAACGTCTGCACATCCCCTCCGACGTGTTCTGCGACAGCCACCGCCGTATCATTGTGTGATTCCAGCATGAGTGAATACAGGAGGTCTTCCATATAGAATTTCTGCCCGCTTTTCATGCCCAGCTTCACCGCAGGCTGTGACTGTGCATTGTCACTGACAGTCACTTCATCCGACAGTTGTGCATTCTCCAGGGCAAGGATGCACGTCATGATCTTTGTAGTGCTCGCCATGGGAGCCTCTTTTGTTCCGTTTTTGGCAAACAAAATACGCCCGGTATCAGCGTCCATCAGGACTGCATAGCGGGCGTACAGCTGAGACGGAGTCATCTCCCGGGGTTCCTGCCGGACGGCGCAGACCGGCAGAGCTGTCGTCAGAAACAGGATACAAACGCTTATCAGGAACGGGACGATGGCCGCCCCTGTCTTTTTCAAAAATCTCATCATGAAAGGGCCTCTGTACACTCTGTTGATAAAAATTATATGACAGCCGCTGACAAAATAGAATCTTTCTCAGATATCGAGCGTCATCTGTGCTTCATCTTCTGCCTCTTCTTTAAAATGGCGGATCTGCTCCTGGTCGAGCACAGGGAGCTCGTCCAGGGACTGAAGGCTGAACCGCCGCAGAAACTCCTCTGTCGTTCCGAACAAAAGAGGTCTTCCCGGCGCGTCAAGCCGCCCCGCCTCCTCAATGAGGCCGTATTCTACAAGTTTGTTTACGGCATGATCTGATTTCACGCCGCGTATCTTTTCAATCTCGATCTTTGTAACAGGCTGTTTGTACGCCACAATGGAAAGCGTCTCGAGCAGCACGTCTGTAAGCGCGTATCTGCGCGGCTGTTTCGCCACCCGGATCAGATACTCATACATTTCTTTCTTTGTACAGAACTGAAACGAATCGTCCAGTTCTATGATGCGGATCCCCCTGTCCTCTGCTTCATAGCGATCCATCATATTGTGGATGAGTTTTCTCGTTGTATCTTCGTCATGACCGATGGCTGCGGCGATCTTGCCCAGTCCCACGGACTCTCCCATGGTGAACAGAATCGCCTCGACCGCTCCCTGCAGTTTTTCAATCTCCATTCAAATCCCCCGTTCTTTCGATCTGTATGTCTCCGCACGTGTGATCCTGCTCTACGTGGATCTCCCCCAGCTTCATCATCTCAAGGATCGCCAGAAATGTCACTACGATGTGCATCCTGCTGTTCTGCTGCTCAAGAAGCTGGCGGAAGCTGAACGTGCGGTGCTCTTTCATATAATGATGGATCTGAGTAAATTTCTCCGAAAGAGACACTTCCTCTTTCTCGATCTTTCCGAATTTGCTCCTGACAGGATCGATCTTGTCTTTCTGCCGTTTCATGACGTCCCGGAAAATGTCGTTCAGTCTCCTGAGCGTAAGGTCGCCCAGAAGCTGATCCAGATCGACCGGTTCCACATACTCTTCCACTTCTTCCGGGAGCGTCGGGCCTTTGAACATAACCATGTCAGAGTCCGTTTCTCTGTCTTTTAGCTCATATGCGATATACTTGTACATCTTGTACTGAAGGAGCTGCTCGACCAGTTCCCGGCGCGGATCCTCTTCCTCGCCGTCTTCATTCACTTCTTTTGGAAGAAGCATACGGCATTTTATGTCGAGAAGCGTAGCTGCCATGACAAGAAATTCGCTCATGACGTTCAGATCTTCCCGCTGCATATTCCGGATATATTCCATATACTGATTCGTGATCTCAACGATCGGTATATCATAGATGTCTATTTTATTTTTGTCGATAAGATGAAGCAGAAGGTCGAGAGGGCCTTCAAACACTTCCAGTTTTACAGGAATCCCCATATCTTCTCCCGAATAATCAGTGTCAGTGTAAATCCAAATGGCAACGATACCAATATTACTATTATAATGGAACCGTCATCCTTTTACAATGACTTTTTTAATCGGATGGAAATCAGCTCAGGTATATTGAAAAGCCTGATATTTACCGTATGTGTTCCAAGGCCCCGGCTCACGATCACTGTCTGGTCCCCTGTGCGCGTCATCTCCCCTGAATACTTCGGAAACATGAATCCCTGCGGCGTTATGACACCTCCAATGCCGGGAATCCGCACAAGACCGCCGTGAAGGTGTCCGGACAAGATAAGATCAGCCCCCCACTCAAGGCAGGCGTCCACATAGGCCGGATTGTGTGCGAGCAGCACGAAAAAACTGCCGCTCCCGTCTTCTGCCATCTTTGCGGCTGAGCCTGTCCCGTCACGGGACGGACGGGATGATACGGCGTCGCTCTGAAAAGGCGGGAGATAACGCTGTATGTCGCTGCCGCTGATCCCCGCCTTTCGGAACTTCTTATAAGTGTACGCCGGAAGCTCCAGACCGGACAGGACGAGCTGCTGTCCTTTTACACTGACCGGCTCCGAAGTATTTTCAAGAAATATCACCCCGCACTTTTCTAATCGTTTTTTGTACTCTGGCCAGGCGTTGCCATAATAGTCAGGCTCTACTTTCATCCGCCCCTCGTGATTCCCCAGAGCATAGTAGACCGGACAAAACGCAGTGAGACGGGCAACCAGATCCAGAGCCACGTCATAGGATGCTCCCGGCTTTCCGACGAGCATATCGCCTCCGATCAAAATAAGGTCAGGCCGTTCCTGCCTGACAGCGTCGAGGAGCTCTCTGTTGTGTTTGCCATAGACGCGGTTATGCAGGTCGCTCAGGAATACGATCCTGATATCTTCGTATGCTCCCCGCAGCTTCCGGGACGTCACATCATAGTGCGTGATGCTAAAACAATGCAGTTCCCTGTATATCTCCAGGACGGCCGCCGACAGAAGAACTCCCGCCGCGGCCGCCAGGCCCCACAGTATCTTCATGAACTTCTCCTTATACCTCTTAACTTTCAATGTATCCGGCGCAGAGCAGGTCTCAGACCGATGCGCTGCGCCGCTCATTTTCCAATTATAAGTCATCTTTCTTTTCAGAACAAGGGCCAAAAATCTTTTCCCCCGCCGCCTTTTGCTGTTATAAGAGCAGGCTTCTTGCCGTATCTGCCAGATAGTCGAGAAAACCGGCCTTTTCCATGTCGTTTAAAGCGATGATCTCGCTTTTTCCAATCTCTTCCCCGTCAAGATAGTATGCAACATAGCCAAGTACGTCTCCTTTTCTGACCGGCGCGGGTATGGGGGAATCCACCTGGATACGGCGTTCGATATCATTAATGTTTATCCCTGATGTATCCAGATACGAAAACGTATCTTCTCTGCCGGCGTCCACTGTGTCCTCGATTCCGTTTTCTACACTGATCGGGGATATCCCGTCTGTGCTGTCATCTGAATAGAGCTGACATCTCCCGAATCCGTAATTTAAGAGCTTCACTGCATCGGCGAAACGGTCTTTGGAGTTTTCCGCTGCCATTACCACGGCGATCAGTTCTATTCCGCCTTTTTCAGCCGTAGCTGACACACAGAACTTTGCATCTCCTGTAGAGCCGGTCTTAAGCCCGGTCGCATACTCATACTGTCTTACCAGTTTATTCGTGTTGGTAAGACCGAATTCTGACGTTCCTTTGTTTGTTTCATGTGTAATATTCTCCATCCATATCATGGAATAATCCTGGATCTGCGGATATTTTGTAATCAGTTCCCGGGACATCAAAGCGATATCCCGCGCGCTTGTGACATGGCCTTCCGCATCCAGTCCGTTGCAGTTGACAAAATTTGTGTTTTCCATCCCAAGTTCTCTGGCCCGTTCATTCATGCGGGCGACAAACTCCTCCTCATTCCCGCATATGTACTCGGCCATGGCAACGCAGGCGTCGTTCGCGCTGGCGACAGAAATGCACTTGAGCATTGTATCGACGGTCTGTGTCTCGCCAGGCTCCAGAAATACCTGAGAGCCGCCCATAGAAGCGGCATATTCTGACACAGTCACCTCGTCCTCAGGACGGATGCTCCCCTCTTCCAGAGCGTCAAATATCAGAAGCATCGTCATAACTTTTGTCACGCTCGCCGGCGGGCGGGCCGTATCTGCATCTTTCTCAAAGATCACGGTCCCCGTCGACGCTTCCATGAGAATGGCCGACGGAGCGCTCACTTCCAGGGCAGCCTGTGTTTCCTGCTCCTCGTTCTCATTATCTGCACGGGCCTCTGACGGGATTAGAAAGCATGTCAGGATCATCATAAATGCAAGCAGAAGTGCCGGTATTCTTTTCATCGCAAACCTCACGCATGTTATGTCTGTTACTAATATAAGCGCGGACAGTTGGAAATATGCCCAGAAAAACAGCATATCGGCTTTATTTTCTGTCTCATAGGGCAATTGACTTTTGTGTTTTCCTGGCGTATATTTACCATAGGAGTATAATTGGATATGTTGATAAGGAGATCACGATGAAGTCACACACTTATTATGATGTATTAGGTGTATCCAGAGATGCGACTCTGGAGGAGATCACGACAGCAAAGAATGCACTGGCAAAAGTATATCATCCCGATGCAAATATACACAAAGACATTGATACTACTGCTTTCATGCAGGAGATTCTCGAGGCTTACCGGGTGCTCTCAGATGCGGAGCAAAGAAAGGACTATGACAGAGAAGTCTTCGGGGTCACTTCCCGCGTATTCCGGACTTTTACCGTCGGGCCGGAAAACGGGGAGGAAGAGCAGGCGTCTTTCGTTACTTACTGGAACACGGTCAATCATCTCCACGAGATCACCGGAGAGAGCGTCCACCTGATAAAGCACAGCAGTATTAAGAGAAGCCTCCCACAGCGGATCCTGCGTAAGATCAAAAACAAGGACAGGCAGGAAGAAGACGCCAGGATGCGCCAGATCGAACAGCTTTCCGCTCAGGCGGCCCAGTACATAACTATCCTGGAAATGGCCGGCATTCCAACGGAATACTGGTCGCCGGACGCCATGAACTGGGTGCTGATCCGTTGGGGACAGAAACAGACAATGGATTTCCATGTTCTGTTCTCAAGATACGATTCGTATATTGAAGAGACAATGACCGGAACTGAGAAGATGCGGCTTCGCTCACAAAACCGGCAGTTTCACCACAATCTCAAAAAACTGCTCTCCTACGCCCTAGAGGCGTAGGAGGCAGTCCTGCAGGAGGGCTTCACAGCCCTCTTTTACGTCTCTGTAAGTCTCGTCAAAATTACCTGTATACCACGGATCCGCAATGTCTTCCCCTTTCCGTTCCGTAAAGTCGAGCAGTTTGCCGACCTTTCCGTCAGGATCGCCGTTCCCTGTGATCCGGCCTATGTTGCGGATGTTCCATGTATCCATCCCGATGATGTAATCAAACTGGCCGTACTCGTCCCGGCGCATCTGGCGGGCACGGTGAGGTACGCACGGGATCCCGGTCTGGCGCAGCTTCCTCTGTGTGCCGTGATGCGGCGGATTACCGATCTCCTCGCGGCTGGTTGCAGCGGAATCAATATAGAACTGGTCTGAGAGGCCCGCCTCATCGACCATGTGCTGGAAAACAGACTGGGCCATTGTTGAGCGGCATATATTGCCGTGGCAGACGAAAAGCACTCGTATCATATTTTAAAGTCCTCCTGATTTGCTAAGATTTGCCTTGTTTTGCCGCAATTTGCCGGGTATGTAGTTGCCGCTGAGATTGTTAAAACAATCACAGAATAAGCAAAATGCGGCAAATCGGGGCAAGTTGAGGCCGTCAAAAGTAGTAAAAACGTAGTAAGAATGGGGGTGTGTTACTACTATTTGCATTTGCTGTAGTATTTATTTACTAAGCATACTGCATTTATCCATTCTACAGGTAGACTAGAATTAATGCTAGCTAATATATAATTTAGAAACTGTCCTATAGAACAGCAGTTATTTAAGGTATTTCTCCATACAGTCAGACGCAAATGAAAAACACTATTGGGGCTCCCACTTCGCTATAATTTCATTTCCAATCATAGATATCTGATGTAAAATATAAGATCGTCTTTCATGATTTTTTTCAACATGAGCCTCTTGCACCAGTGACACAAGCTGTTTATGTCTTGTATCTGAACTATTAAACTCTGGAAGTCGCATAAATTTAAAAATGTCCCCTACCTGTAACATTATGTGAAAACTTTTTACAAATTTTTGAACATAACTACACGAAAGAATTCCACACAGGTAATAAGCTAATGTTGGCTCATCAAATTCCGCAAAATATATTTTATGATCAGGAACAATAATTTTATCCCCAAGTCCATTTATATTTCTCATATTAACTACAGCAACAGGAAAACCATTGCTCCCAGGTTGTTCCGGCCATATTACTTTCCAAGGGGAGAAAGTATATTCTCCCACATTGTAGACCGAATAAAAAGGTGCTTTTGACATTCTTGTACGATATGTAGAACGCCGTTTAAGCTGACTCTCAAAAGTTTTAAAATATTGAAATAAATTAGGGTTATCCCTTTCTACACTTATTTTTGTTTGTGTAAGTAACTCTCCGGAAATTCCTTTATTAGGCACTATCGCACAAAGTTCATGCTTCGGATTGTATATACAACAATCCAAATCAGCTGCTCCTTTAACAACCGGATATAGCAATGTTGGTTCTACCCAGAATCTTTGTTTTGGACCAATATTTGTCCTGCCTGCTTCCGGTCTTGTCTCAATCTGTACCAGAGAATTATCATGAGATACATTAACGATATTAACAAAGTAAACCCCATTCAAATCACAAGTAATTCCTTTCTTTCCTTCAGTCCACTCACATCTTCCAATTAATTTTTTACACATTTCAAATTCCCCAGGCAAAAGTATTGCCCAAGGCGAATTACTCTTTCCGACTGGATTAGCCTCGTACTGCTTTCTTGTTATTTGATTTAAAACCGCTTGCTTTGATG